>JBEIDZ010000096.1:0-8678 GCA_040383215.1 Paracoccaceae bacterium
GGATGGCAAAGGGGGGCCGCCGGGTCATGCCTCGCGGCGGCGGAGGGTTTCCGAATGGCACCGGTTCGGCGTGGCCGCTCCCGCCTCGGGACGCGGGGAGGCGTGGTCGCGGCTTGACCCGCCAAGGGGACGTGCCGGGCGAGCGGTCCTGCCGGGATCAGTGGCGCGGCGGGGCCGATCCGGGCGGGCCCTCGCCGCGCAGCTTCTTCAGTGAGCGTTCCAGACTGCGCATGGAGATCGGTTTGCGGATGTCGCGATCATTGGCACGAAGCCAGCGATCAGTCGCGTCCTTGACGAAAGCAACCCCTTCTTCCGTCAGGTCGGAGAAGCGGATGGTGAAATCGTCCGCTACCGGCGCGGTGACAGGGGGAAACTTGCCCGGGCGGACAAGGCCATTCTCGATCAGGAAATTACGGAAAAGGCGGGCTTGCTCGCGCACCCGGTCTTTGCTGGGATGATCTGGATAAGCCGCAATCAAACTCTCTGTGTGCCACCAAAGCCTGTCGCTCATCTCGCCCCCTTTAGTCATGGCAGGCGGTCCAGCTGGATTGGAACTCCCCGGACATCGAACATCTGCCCGCCAAGCCGGACATAGTGACCGCCGTTGTTCATGATGTCGGTTTGCCTTCTAAACTGTTCTGTTTTAGACGCCGTCAAACTCGTCGTCTCCCGCATGGTCACGACCTGCCCCTGTTGCACCACGACATGGTCCACACGGCGGGCGGGCACCCCGCCGGGCCGGGCGATGCTGCCATCGGCGTTGCTCAGATAGACCTGATTATGGACTGTACCACCGGGATACTGCGCGGCAAGGTTTGCCGCCTTCGCCATGTCGAGGACGCCGGAGGCGGGGCAGGGGCCGATAGCGGGACAGGAGAGCGGCTTTGGCGGGGCTGACGTGCGGCCCTGGGGTCGGGGCGCTGATCCGGGCGAGAATTGAACGACCGGCATCACGCCGCTATGGCGTCTGCACCATGTCGCAGCGTTTGCGGAGGAACGGATGCTCAGGATCAGCGATCA
The DNA here is from genome assembly GCA_040383215.1 of Paracoccaceae bacterium. Lineage (GTDB taxonomy): Bacteria > Pseudomonadota > Alphaproteobacteria > Rhodobacterales > Rhodobacteraceae > JBEIDZ01. Next base: position 1,021 of record JBEIDZ010000096.1, read on the forward strand.
GGTCACGCTCGCGGACTGGGAAATGTCCGAACAGTTCGTCCGCGCCCAGGGGCCGGGCGGGCAGAATGTCAACAAGGTGTCGACCGCAGTCGAACTGCGGTTCGAGGCGGAGCGGTCCCCGCATCTGTCGCCCGCGGTGAAGGCGCGGCTCAGGCGGCTCGCAGGGTCGCGCTGGACCGGCGAGGGCGCGCTGGTGATCTTTGTGCAGGACACCCGCAGCCAGGCGCGCAACCGCGAGATCGCGCGCGAACGGCTGGCGGCCCTGGTGCGCACGGCCCTGGTCGCGCCGAAGCGGCGGGTGGCGACAATGCCGACGCGCGGCTCGGTGCAGCGCCGGCTGGCCGAAAAGCGGGTACGCGCGGCGGTGAAGGCAGGCCGGCGCGACGAGGGGGAGGAGTGAGGCCGGGACGCGGCGCATCACAGCCGGGTTTCACCCCCCCTTCGCGGCGTGCTGGACGAGCCGCAGAATGTCGGCGTCATGACGACGTCCGGAGCGTGACGCCATCGTGCCGGCGGAACGATGGGAGCGCAGGACCGCCGCACCCGCCCTGCGCGGGGCTGGCACGCCCGCGACCGTCTGCCGGCGCGGGCTGCCACCCGCACCCCGCTGGCCTCGGGCCGGGCCGGCGGGGGACAGGGGCAAGGTGATCGCGCACCTGCACGACCGGATGGCTGCCGCGGGCCGGCTGCAGGCGATCGCCGGCCCGGGGGCCCGTCGCCTTTCCCGGGTTGCCAGAGAGTCAGGCCCTGGCGCGTCCCCGGGCCAGGACCGCCCTGCTGACGCCGCGCCCGGTGCTGCGGGCTTCGGTCATGGCGCGGGACCAGAGGACCTGACGCCCCGACCGGCCAACCCCGTCACCGACGGCAGAATGGCGCGGACCCACCGGCCCGCGCCCTCTGTGCGGCGGTCGCGCGCCGGTCAGTTGACCGGCGTCGCCTCGACGATCTGCGGCGTGCGGGCGGACGCACGGGCAATCTCGATCCGGCGGGGACGCAGGGCCTCGGGCACCTCGCGCGCCAGGTCGATGTGAAGCATGCCATCGGCATGGGTCGCCCCGGTCACGCGCACATGATCGGCCAGATGGAAGCGGCGTTCAAACGCGCGGGTCGCGATGCCACGGTGCAGGAACCGGCGCGAGGCATCGTCCTCGGCCTTCTTTGCAGCGATGACAAGCGCATTCTCGCGCAGCTCGACGCTCAGCTCGTCATCCGTGAACCCGGCCACGGCAACGCTGATGCGCCAGGCATCCTCGCCCAGCTTTTCGATGTTGTAGGGGGGGTAGTTCGGCGCGCTGACATCGCTGGCCAGCACACGGTCCATCAGGTCGGCGATCTGGTCAAAGCCGACGGTGGCCCGGTAAAGAGGGGAAAGATCAAAGGTCCGCATGGGTCATCCTCCACGGAGCGACAACTGTGATGGGCCTTCCGCAGCGGGACAGGCCCGGGGTGAAATCCGGGGCCCGTCACGCGGCCCCCCGGACAGCACGGATGTGGGAAGACCCGGCGGCGAATTCAAGACCTGCGCCGGCGGTCCGCCCGGTCATGCAATGCAGGGCCGGTCACGCGGGGCGGGGCAGGCGGGGTGGGGCAGGCGCGAACCGGCGGTCAGGGCCTGACAAAGCGGGCGCCCGTGTCGGCACGTTCCCCGCCGACCAGAACGCGGGCACCGGGCGGCGGATCGTCCTGCAGGAGGCCGCCTTCCTCGTCGTCCACGATGTCGCGGATCGTGTCGAAGGGTTCGTCCAGCATGATCCCCACGGCGACCGGCCCGCCCGCATAGACCGCCTTGGCCAGGACGACGGACACGATCAGCGGCCCGTCCGGACCCATCTGGAACACCGGCGCACCCGAAGAGCCGAGATCGACATCACAGGAAAAGACGCCAAGCCCGGCCTCGACCCCGACGACCGAACAGGAATCCTGCATCGCCGGCGCCGACACACGGTTATGCGCATAGGACACGATGCCGACATCCGGCCCGATGCGTCGCCCGGGCGCGACCGGTATGGGCGCGATGCGGGCCGACCGGATCGGCTGTTCCAGCACCAGCAGCGCGAGGTCATGGCCGCTTTCCGTGACGTTTGCCAGCGGGTCATGAACGTATTCGGGATGGCTGACCGCGCGGCGCACCCTGCGCTCGGCCAGGGCGCGGCCGTCACGCCAGCCGGCCAGAAACCGCAGCGACCTGTCTTCCAGCCGTTCCCCGCTCGTGCCGTCGTAAAGGCAATGCGCCGCCGTCAGCACAAGTTCGGGCGCGATGAGCGTTCCCGTGCACATCCCGCGGCCTGCCATGTCGACGATGCCCACGCCTTCCCAGCCGCGCATGTCATCTGCGCTGTCAAGAAGGTGCATCGAAGTGTTTTCGGCAAGGGCCGGCAAAGCGACAAGGCCGAAGGCGAGGGGCAACAGACGCAATGCGTCCTCCACAATCACAACGGATCACGCATAACCGCCGCTTGCGGCAGGATTGCGGCGACACTGTGATTCAGACATGTGCAGGGCAGCGCCCGCCCCGGACCCCTGTCACCCCGGGCCAAGCCGCGCCGGCCGCGGCCCCCCCGTCGCCCAGTCAAGCAGTTCGACCGTATGCACGACCGGGACATTTGCGCCCTGCGCGATCTGCATCATGCAGCCAAGGTTGCCCGCCGCGATCACCTCGGCCTCCGTCGCGGCAAGCGTGGCCACCTTGCGCGCGCGCAACTGCCCCGAAATCTCCGGCTGGAGAAGGTTGTAGGTCCCCGCCGACCCGCAGCACAGATGGGCGTCCGCGGGCTCGCTCACCCGGTAACCCGCACGGTGCAGCAGGTCCTTGGGCAAGGTCCGGATCCCCTGCCCGTGCTGGAGCGAACAGGCCGCGTGATAGGCGACGCACAGCCCGCCCGCGCCTTCGGGCAGGCCCAGCGCCTCGATCACCTCGGTCACGTCGCGGGCAAGCCCGGCCACCCGCGCGGCCCTGTCGGCGAGCGGCGTGCCCGCGAAGATATGCCCGTAATCCTTCACCGCCGTGCCGCAGCCGCTCGTGGTGATCACCACGGCATCAAGGCCCCGCCCCTCGGCCTCGGCCGCAAAGGCCAAGATGTTGCGCGCGGCCAGGCGCCGCGCCTCCTCGGCCCGGCCCATATGGTGCGACAGCGCCCCGCAGCAGCCCTGGTCGACCACGACCACCTCGGCGCCAAGCCGGGTCAGCAGGCGGATCGCCGCATCGTTGATCCCGGTGTCGATCGCGCGCTGCGCGCAGCCCGTCATCAGCGCCACCCGCATCCGCCGCGCGCCCGCGGCGGCAAAGACCTGCGGGTCGTCGTTGCGGCTGACCGGCGGAATCGCCCGCGGCGCCATCGCGATCATCGCGCGCAGCCGCGCATCCGGCACGAGCCGCGCGAAGGGCCGCGCGACCTTTGCCGCCAGAAGCGCCAGGCGAAACCGCGTCGGATAGGGCAGCACGCGCGCGAGCAGGCCCCGCAGCATCCGGTCGCGCCAGGGCCGGCGATAGCGCGCCTCGATATAGGCGCGCGCATGGTCGACCAGATGCATGTAATGCACCCCCGACGGGCAGGTCGTCATGCAGGCCAGACACGACAGGCAGCGGTCGACATGGGTCACCGTCTCGGCATCCGGGACCCGCTCGTGCTCCAGCATGTCCTTGATCAGGTAGATGCGCCCCCGCGGCCCGTCGCGTTCGTCCTGCAAAAGCTGATAGGTCGGGCAGGTCGCCGTGCAGAAGCCGCAATGCACGCAGGACCGCAGGATCGCATTGGCCCGCGCCGTGGCCGGATCGGCCAGTTGCGCCGGGGTGAAATTCGTCTGCATCGTTCAGCCCTCTGCCAGCGGGTTCAGGATGCCGCGCGGGTCGAAGGCGGCCTTGAGCCCGCGCACCAGCGCAGCCACCCCCTCCCCCCCCGACCGCAGGACCCGGCCATCGCCCAGCCGCGTCGCATGGCCGCCCAACCGCATCACCACGGCGCCGACATCGGCGCCCGCCGGCACGTTCAGCCAGACCAGCCCCCCGCCCCAGTCATAGGCGACCCGCGCCCCCGGCCATGCCGCCGCCACCTCGGGCCCGGCCGAGGGCCGCACCGACACGCGCCAGACCTCGCCCTCCGCGCCCGCGAACTCCGCCCCGTCGCGCAGCTCGCGCCAGCGCGCGGCACTCTCACTGGGCCCCAGCATCTCGCCCCCGCCCAGAAGCTTGCGCAAGGCCTCCGCCCGGTAGGCGACCGACGCCTCCATCCCCTCGATCCGCAACAGCGTCTCGCCCCCTGCATGCGCCGCGCCCGACACGTCATGGGGCGACCCCAGCGCCCGCGCCATCCGCGCCACCGCCTCCCGGTCGCTCAGGCCCGCCAGCACCAGCGTCGCCTCGGTCTCGGGCACCGCCTGGAGCCGGAAGGCGATCTCGGTGATCACGCCCAGCGCGCCGCGGCTGCCCGCCATCAGCCGCACCAGGTCATAGCCGGTGACGTTCTTCATCACCCGCCCGCCATTGGCCACGACCATCCCCGTCCCGTCGACGAACCGCAGCCCGATCATCGCATCCCGCGCCGCCCCCGCCTGCACCCGGCGCGGCCCCGCGACATTGGCCGCCGCCACCCCCCCGATCGTGGGCTCGCCGCGCGTGCCCAGCACAGCCCGCGCATCCCAGGGCTCGAAGCCCAGCCTCTGGCCCGCGCGCGCCAGCACCGCCTCCACCTCCGAGAGCGGCGTCCCCGCCCGCACCACAAGCGTCAGCGCCCCGGGTTCGTGCAGCACCACGCCGCGCAGCCTTGCGGTCGACAGCACCTCTCCGCGCGCCAGCGCCCCCCGCGTGCCGCCGCCGCAGATGGCCAGCGGCGCGCGCGCATCCGCGATCATCGCGGCCAGTTCCGCCTCTCCGCCCGGCTCCAGCATCCCGCCCCTGCCCCGTCCCTCTCGTCGACATCCGCGCGCGCAGGGCCCGGGGGAATGCCCCCCGGCCGCGCCACCCTCACGCCGCCCGGCGCGCCGCACTCGCCGCCAGCGGAAAGACCTTCGCCGGATTGAGCAGCCAGTCCGGATCGAACACATCCTTCACCCGCATCTGCGCCTCGAGATCGGCGGCCGAGAACTGCACCCCCATCAGGTCGCGCTTTTCCACGCCCACGCCATGCTCGCCCGTCAGACACCCCCCCGCCGCCACGCACAGCCGCAGGATATCCGCGCCCAGCCGCTCGGCCTTCTCCAGCTCGCCCGGCGCATTCGCGTCGTACAGGATCAGCGGATGCAGGTTCCCGTCGCCGGCATGAAACACGTTGGCCACCGCCAGCCCCGCCGCCGCCGTCATCTCGGCAATTCGCGCCAGCACCTCCGGCAGGGCCGACACCGGAATCGTCCCGTCAAGGCACAGATAGTCGTTGATCTGCCCCATCGCGCCAAAGGCCGACTTCCGGCCCAGCCAGATGCGCCCGGCCTCGGCCGCATCGCGCGCCTGCCGGACCGCAACCGGGTCGTGCCGCGCTGCGATTGCGGTGATCCGCGCCATCTGCGCCTCGATCTCGGCCGGGCTCCCCTCCACCTCGACGATCAGAAGCGCCTCGCAATCGGGATAGCCCGCCCCGGCAAAGGCCTCGCAGGCGCGGATGCAGGGCCGGTCCATGAACTCGATCGCCACCGGCACGAGCCCCGCCTCGATGATGTCGGCGACACAGGCCCCCGCCACCGCGTTCGACCCGAAACCCAGAAGGATCGGCCGCGCCCCCTCGGGCCGGGGCAGGATGCGCAGCCAGGCCTCGGTCACCACGCCCAGCTGCCCCTCCGACCCGCAGATCACCCCCAGAAGATCGATCCCGCCGGCATCGAGCCACGGCCCCCCGATGGTGACGATCTCGCCCGCCATCGTCACCATCCGCACGCCCAGCAGGTTGTTCGTCGTCACCCCGTATTTCAGGCAATGCGCCCCGCCCGAATTCATCGCGATATTGCCGGCAATCGCACAGGCCAGCTGGCTTGACGGGTCGGGCGCATAGAAGAACCCCTCCCCCTCCACCGCCGCGCTGACCGACAGGTTGGTCCGCCCGGTTTCGAGATGGATGACCCGGTCGGCCGTATCGACCCCCATGATCCGCGTCATCCGCGCGACACTCAGGATGACCCCGTCCGCCGTCGGCAGCGCGCCGCCCGCCAGCGACGTGCCCGCCCCCCGCGGCACCACCGGCACGCCCTCGGCGCGGCACAGCCGCATCACCGCCGCGACCTCCTCGGTCGTGGCCGGCAGCACGACGCACAGCGGCGGGCAGCGATAGGCGGTCAGCGCATCGCATTCATCGGCCCGCGTCCCGGCCGGATCGTCGATCACCGCCTCCGCGCCCAGGATGTCGCGCAAAGCCGCGACGATGGCCGCCTTGCGCGCGATCACCCTCGCCCTCGGCTCCGGCATCTGCATGGCCCCGCCTCCCCTCGCCTGCCGGCCCAAGGCTAGAACCCCCACCCTGCCCTGACAAGGCACCACGCCCCCCGGCAGGCACGCCACACCCCTTGCACCCACCCCCCGCCAGCCGTCGAATTCCGCTGGCGCAAACCTCCCCCACTTCGGCTATCATCCCCCCGCGCAGCCCCGCCCCGCCGAGGACACACCGATGAAACCACTCGCCCTCCTCTGCCTCCCCCTCCTCCTCGCCGGTTGCGAGACCACGCGTTACCCCACCCCCGAAGAGATGTTCGAAGGTCAGGCGATCCTGTCGATCAACTTCGGCAGCAGGAACTACTACGAAGATTATCCGCGTCTGTCCGAACACCTCGAAAGGCTGCAGACCCCGGTCAACCTGAAACGCGACCTGCCAATCTGCCAGATTCCAACCACCGACGCCATTGTAGAGGCCGTCAACGACCTTGTCCGGACAGGCCGTCCACTTTCGTCCAAACATTTATATGCGGGTGAACCTTTGATCTGGGGTATGCACAACTGGCCGGTAGGGACATACCTGCCCGAAATCGTCACCGCTCTCCTGATCGACTCGCGCGGGCGCAGCGTGAGCGTGGGAGAGGTGGCGAGCGACTTTGATGGCAACTATTTTGTTACGCCCCGTTTCCAGGGTGAACAACTTGATCGCATTGCCAATCTCGACGACGTCTTCAAGACTTGCGTCGAATACGCTGTAGTCTTCTCTGCCCTGCCACCGCTCTGATTGCCCTGCAATGCCGCCGCCCTCGTCCGGAGACTCCGATGAAATTGCTGCTCCCTTCCTGCATGTTTTTCCTCTTGGTGCTCCCAGCTTGCGAGACCGCCCGCTATCCCACGTCTCTCGAACTTTTCGAGGGAAAGGCAATTGTAGTAGACTCTGTTTCAGAGGGCACGCCGACATTACAGCCCTTACTTGAATACCTTCAGACACCGGTAGACCAGACTCTCCAGTCTGATACCTGTGCCGCACCCACGACCGATGCTTTCGTCGAGACCGTAAACGACCTAGTCCGGTCCGGGCGACCTCTTGCGCTGCACCAAGTCTATTCCAAGGAACTCCTCGCGAGCCCCTGGTTCTTCGCGGCAGTCGGGTCTTACCGGCCTGATTTGAGTTGGGTCCTCCTGCTCGACTCCCGTCGCCGCATGGTCACCGTCGGCAATGTCTCGCGCGATCTAGAAGGCAATTTCTTCGAACTGCCCGACAGCGCTTGGGACGACTTAAATCGCATCCTCTACGGCGATGATA
>JBEIDZ010000097.1:0-8676 GCA_040383215.1 Paracoccaceae bacterium
GCGGGGCGGGATGGGCTCTGGCGGCCTGGGCGATGACCGGCGAGGCGCCGCTCGACCTCTGGGCCGTCGACATCCGCCGCTTCTCGGCCATCCACCGCGACCGCGACTGGGTGCTCGCGCGCACCTGCGAAGCCTATGGCAAGCACTACACCGTCGCCTATCCGCACGAGGAATACGAGAGCGGCCGACCGCTGCTGACTTCGCCGCTTTACGGGCGGCTGAAGGCGGCGGGGGCGGTGTTCGGCTCCAAGCTCGGCTGGGAACGGCCGAACTGGTTCGCGGCACCCGGAGAGACCGCGGCAGACATCCCCGCGATGGGCCGGGCCAACTGGTTCGCCGCAGTCGCGAGGGAACACGCGCAGGTCCGCAATGCGGTGGGGCTCTTTGACCAGACCTCGTTCGCGAAGTTCGAGCTTGAGGGGCCGGGGGCGGCGCAAGCGCTTGATTTCATATGTGCCGGAGACGTCCTGAAGCCTGTGGGGCGGCTCACCTATACGCAGATGCTGAACACCCGGGGCGGGATCGAGGCCGACCTGACGGTCGTACGGATCGGGGAGGAGCGCTTCTACATCGTCACCGGGACGGGGTTCCGCACGCATGATGCGGGCTGGATCGCCGACCACCTGCCCGGCAGCGGGGCAACCCTGCGCGACGTGACCGAGGAGTGGGGGACGCTATCGCTGATGGGGCCACGTGCCCGCGATGTGCTGGCCGCCTGCACCGCCGACGACGTGTCGGACGCGGCCTTTCCCTTTGGCCATGTGCGCGCGATTTCCGTGGCCGGTCAAAGACTTCGTGCGCTGCGCATCACCTATGTCGGAGAACTCGGGTGGGAGCTGCATGTGCCGTTGGCGGGGCTGGCGGAGGTGTTCGAGGCGCTGATGGATCGGCCCGGCGTGGGGCTGGCGGGGTATCGGGCGCTGGAATCGCTTCGGCTGGAGAAGGGGTACCGGGCCTGGGCGTCGGACATCACGCCGAATGACACGCCGCTCGAGGCGGGGCTTGGCTGGGCGGTGAAGCTGCGCACGGGGCGCGATTTCATCGGCCGCGCGGCGCTGATGGCGCAGACGCGGCTGACCAAGCGCTTCGCGGGCTTTCGGGTGGACGACCCCGGGGCCGTGCTTCTGGGGCGCGAAACCATCCTGAGGGATGGAGAATCAGTGGGTTACCTGACATCGGGCGGCTTTGGTCACACGCTGGGCCAGGGCATCGGCTATGGCTATGTCCGAAACCCCGAGGGCGTGACGGAGGACTGGCTGATGGCGGGAACCTATGCGCTGGTCGTGGCCGGCGAGGTGGTACCGGCGCGGATCGGCCTCCGTCCCTTCTACGACCCCGAGGGCGCACGGGTCAGGGCCTGACCCCGCCAGCAGGGGCGGCAGAGACGGTTTTGCCCGAAAACGGCACGTCGGTATTGCGTCGGTATTGCGTCGGTATCGCGTCGGTGCGGTTTTGGAGCAGGCGGGAGCTCAGTCCCGGGCAAGGACCACGGCGAGCGAGGGCACGGTCGCCGGTTCGCCAGGCATCGAGACATAGGGCGCGGTCTGCGCGACAAGCCGCAGCCGCGGTTCCGCCGCGAGTTCCGCGGCAAAGCCGCCGTCCCAGAGCGTCGTCTTGACGGTCAGCACCAGAACCCCGCCGGCCCGCGTGATGCGGGCGAGTTCCGGCAGCGCCTCGGTCCCGACATGGCCTGTGGTGAAGACGCCGGTCGCGATGACGCCGGCGAAGTGGCCATCGGCAAAGCCGAGCGGCCGGCCGAGGGCGGCGCTATGCAGTGCGGCATAGGCCCCCCGGGCGCGGGCGACGGCGAGCATGCCGTCCGAAATGTCGAGGCCTTCGACATGGGGATAGCCAAGGATGCCGAGCCAGCCCCCGGCAATGCCCGTCCCGCAGCCGGCGTCGAGCAGCGGCGTGCTGCCCGCCGGCAGGTGGCGGGCAAGAAGCGCGACACCGATCGCGGGGTGGCGGTAGCCAGCCATGGCCATTTCGGCATCATAGGTGGCGGCCCAGCCGTCATAGAGGCGGGCGATTTCTTCGGGCGAGGTGGCGTCGTAGACGGCGCCAAGATGGCCGTCATGGGGTTCGGGCATCGGGGGCCTCTTGCGGCGGGCACAAGGTGGGTTGCACCCACCCTACGGGAGGGGGTGCCAGGCGTCCAGCGGGTGGTGCGGGCCGGCGAGAGGGACGGAGGGACGAGAGGGACGGGGGGACGAGAGGGACGGGGGGAGTTGCATGCGCGCCCCCTGCCGGGTGAAATGGCGGGGAAACCGGGAAGGAGAGGCGTCATGCAGGACGATATCGCGGGGATCGTGGCGACGATCCCGCCACTTGCCGGGTTCCGGGGCGAGGCGCTGCGGCTGGGCGGGCTGACGAACCGGGTCTATCGGCTGGGGGACCATATCCTGCGCATCCCCGGGGCGGGAACCGAGGAATACATCGACCGCAGACGCGAGGCGGTGATGGCGGGGGCCGCGGCCGCGGCGGGGGTGGCGCCGCCGCTGGTCTGGGCCGATCCGGGCCGTGGGCTGATGGTCACGGGCTTTGTCGAGGGCGTGACGCTGACGCCGCAGGGGTTCCGCGACCGGCCCGGCGCGCCCGCGCGGGCAGCCGCGGCGCTGGCGCGGCTCCATCGGTCGGGTGCGGTCTTTCCCTTCCGCTTCGAGCTTTTCGCGATGATCGACGATTATCTGCGGCTGCTCTCGGGCAAGGATGTGGCGCTGCCCGAAGGCTATCACGATGTGGTCGCCGAGGCGGGCGAGGTGCGCCGGGTGCTGGCGCTGCATCCGGCCCCTCTGGTCGCCTGCCATTGCGACCCCTTGTGCGAGAACTTCATCGACGACGGGCGCCGGGTCTGGATCGTGGATTGGGAATATGCGGGCATGAACGACCCGATGTGGGACCTGGGCGATCTGTCGGTGGAGGCGCAGTTCGACGCGGCACAGGAGGAGGCGATGCTTTCGGCCTATTTCGGCGGCGAGGCGCAGGCCCCAGAGCGAGGGCGGATGGTGATCTACAAGGCAATGTGCGACCTGCTCTGGACGCTCTGGGGGCTGATCCAGCTGGCCAACGGCAATCCGGCCGACGATTTCCGCGCCTATGCGGACGGGCGGTTCGCGCGCTGCCGGGCGCTGATGGGAACGGCAGAGTTTGCCCGGCATCTTGGCGCCGTCGCGCGGGGCTGAGGGCCCCCCACGGGGGTTGTCATGCCCCGGACACAGTGATTGGGTAAAGCGAAGGCCGCCGGACCGCGCGGCCGGGACAAGGGCCGGCGCGGAATGCGGTGGCCAGTGACGGAGAGCAAGACGTGGACATCTGGAACCTGCCGGGCCGTTTCTGGCGCGGGAACCTGCATACGCATTCCAACCTGTCGGACGGTGTGCTCGACCCGGCCGAGGTGTGCCGGCGCTATCGCGCGGAAGGCTATGACTTCATCGCGCTGACCGACCATTTTGTCGGGGTCTATGGCTATCCGATCGCCGATACCGTGCCCTTCCGCGGCAACGGGTTCACCACGATCCTGGGGGCCGAGCTGCATTCCGGGCCGATGGCGAACGGCGAGCTCTGGCATATTCTGGCCGTCGGGCTGCCGCCCGACTTCGCCGCGCCGGATGCACCGCATTTCCGCGCTGTGCCGGGGATGGAAACAGGGCCCGAGATCGCCGCGCGCGCGGTGGCGGCGGGGGCCTTTGTCGCCATCGCGCATCCGCAATGGTCGGGCCTGACGATGGAGGATGCGCGCAGCCTGTCGGCTGCGCATGCGGTCGAGGTCTACAACCACGGCTGCGCCATGGGCTGCGACCGGCCCGACGGGTTCCACACGCTCGACCTGCTCCTGAGCGAGGGGCGGAGGCTGACGCTCGTGGCCACCGATGACGCGCATTTCACCGAGCCTGACCATTTCGGCGGCTGGGTGATGGTGCGCGCCGAGGAGAACAGCCCCGAGGCGCTGCTCGGGGCGCTGAAGGCGGGGCAGTTCTATTCCTCGCAAGGGCCCGAGATTCGGGGGGTCGAGGTCGAGGGCCGGCGCGTGCGGGTGCGGTCGAGCGCGGTGGCGAGCGTGATCGTGCAGGGCCAGGGGACGGCCGCGGTGGCCGCGCATGGCAATTCGATGACCGAGGCCGAGGTCAGGATCGACCGGCTGGACAATTCGCCCTGGATGCGGGTGTCGGTCATCGACCGGGCCGGCCGGCGGGCCTGGAGCAACCCGATCTGGCGCTGAACGGCCGCGTGAGGTCGCGTTACCGTCACCCCTCTTGCCGCGATGCGGGAGGGGGCAAGGGATCGCCCGCCCCGGCCGCGGGGGTCCTTGACCGGCACAAGCTGGGAAACATATCGTGAACCGACCGTCTCAGATTTGGCCCGGTCGCTTCTTGGCCGAGTTTTTGGCATTGCCAGGTGAGTCGGGGATGCGTCCTTCGGGGCATTGACAAGCAGAAGGGGGGCTTTGCGCGATGCGATGGGTCACGGCGTTCCTCCTCCTCTTCTGTCTCACGCTGCTTGCCCTCTACGCATTGGGCAACTCCAAACAGCCTGGAGAGGTGGCCGTGGCAGAGCCGCTGCCTCCGGCAGGATTCATCGAGCGCGACCTTGTCAGCCTTCGGGTCCTGCCCGTGTCGGACGGCGATTACGCCCCCTCTGCCGAGATCATGGCCGCGGCAAGTCTGCAGGAGACCGGGATCGGTCCCTTCGGGCGCAGCTGGTACGAGCTGCAGCCCTCGGGCAATCCGCCGGCGGGGATGGTCGTGCTCCTGCACGGGGCGGGGCGGAACGGGTTGTCGATGCTTGAGATGTGGGAGGAGACGGCCCGCCGGCACGATCTCCTCCTTGTCGCGCCGAATTCGAAGGGCAGCACCTGGGCGCGGGACGGTGCCGACTTGGCCTTCATCACCGCGGCGGCGCGTCAGGCAGCGGCGGCGCATGGCGTGCCGGCGGGGGAAGTCTTTCTTTTCGGGCATTCGGACGGCGCCGGCATGGCGCAGGAGGTCCTGAACCGGGCAGAGGCGGGTCTCTGGCAGGCGGCGGCCGTTCACGCGGGCTTTGCCGGTGCGGGACGCGTCGTTGCGGCCCGTGCGGCGGCACCGTTCCGCATCTATCTGGGCAGCGAGGATCACATCTTTTCGGTCGCGGCTGCGCGCGGGAGCGCCGAGGCCATGGCGACCCATGGGCATCCGGCCGAGCTTCTGGTTATCCCCGGCCATACCCACTGGTTCTATGACATCGGGCCGGACATTGCCCGGCATGCTTGGGCCTGGTTCGAGAGCGTCGAGGCGGAGTAACGGAGTGCGCATCTGCTGGAAGATGCGCGGACGGGACGGTGGCGTCACTCCATCGGGCGGCGCTTGCGCAGAAGCTGGCTGATCGAGACGGCGAGGACGAGGCCGCCTCCGTAGAAGAGGTTCTGCACGAAGCTTGAGGCGCCGAGGAAGTTGAGCCCCATGATCCCAGTCGACAGGAAATAGACCGCGACGAAGGCGCCCGGCGCGTTGAAGCGGCCCGGATAGAGCGTGGTCGAGCCGAGAAAGGCCGCGGCGAAGGCCGGCAGGAGGAATGCGAGCGCCGAGGAGGGGTCGGCCGAGCCGCGCATGCCGGTATAGAGCACGCCCGCCAGAGCCGCGATGGTGCCCGAGGCGATGAGCGCGCCGGCGCGGACGAGGGTGACGTTGACGCCCGACAGCCGCGCGACCTCGCGCCCGCGACCGACGAAGAGGAGCCGGCGGCCGAGGGCAGTGTGCTGGAAGATGTACCAGATCACTGCTGTCAGGATCGCGGCATACCAGAACGAGAGCGGCACGCCCAGAAAGCGGGTGATGATTACGGCGTTCACGAGGCGCATGTCGACGCCCGAGATGATGTTGGACCCCGACATCCAGAGGATGACGCCGTTGATGAAATAGCCCGTCCCGAGGGTGACGATCAGCGAATGGATGCCGAACCAGAGGATGAAGAAGGCGTTGATCGCGCCGATGGCCGCGCCGATCAGGAGGGCGCAGAGGATCGTGCCTTCGATCCCCCAGCCCATGCGGACGTTCATCACGGCCACGAACATCGAGGCGAAGGCCATGGTCGAGGCGACCGAGAGGTCGAAATCACCGGTGGTGAGCGGGATGATGAGGCCGAGCGTGAGGACGACGATCATCGCGTTCGAGCCAAGCATCGCGGTCCAGCTGTTCCAGGCGAACATCTGGTCGGGCTTGAACCAGCCGAGGATCAGGACGAGCAGCGCCCAGGCGATGAGCAGGCCGTAGCGTTCGAGCCAGTCGGTCGCGGGGCGGCGTGCGGGCGGGGGCGTGAGGCGGCCCTCGAACTGCTGGAGGCGCTCCTCGAGCGCGCGGATGCGGCGTTCGTAATCCTGAGGGGTCTGTGTGGTCATCGGGGTCCCTCTCAGGCCGCGGGGGCGATCGTGGTGGAGCGGAAGCAGGCCTCGGCGATGGCCTCTTTCGTCAGGCGCGCGCCGGTCAGTTCCTCGACCACGCGGCCGCGGGCGAAGACGAGCACGCGGTGGCAGAGCTGCGCCAACTGCTCGTAGTCGGTCGAGCCCACGATGATGGCGGCACCGCCTTCGGCGGCGCGGTCAAGCGCGTCCCAGATATCCTGCCGCGCGCCGACATCGACACCCTGGGTCGGTTCGTCGAGCAGCATGAGCTGGGGTTCGACCTGGAGCCATTTGGCGAGAAGCGCCTTCTGCGCATTCCCGCCCGAGAGCGCGGACAGCGGCAAAGCTGGCGCGTTGGGCTTGACGCCCGCCCGGGCGCCGAGGCCTGCGGCATGCGCCTCGATCGCGCCGGCGGTCAGGCCGAAGGCGCGGACGAGGCGGTGATAGACCGGCATTGCCACATTGTCGCCCACGGGAAGCGAGCCCACTCCGGCCGCGCCCAGACGGTCGGCGGGCAGGTAGACGATCCCGCGGGAGAGCGCCTCGGGCGGCTCCATCTCGGTCAGGCGCAGCATGCGGGCGCCGAGCCGCAGCTTGCCCGCCGTCGCCCTGCGCGCGCCGTAAACGAGCGCGGGCACCGCGTCATAACCCGCGCCGATCAGGCCGGTCAGGCCGAGAATCTCGCCCTGCCGCAGCGAGAGCGAGACAGGCCCGAGACCGGGGGCCGCGAGACCCTCGACCGCCACATGCGCATCGCCGGGGGGCAGGCTTTTGGCCGCGCCGGCATAGGCCGCCATCGACCGGCCGATGATGCGTTCGACGAATGCGTCATGCGAAGTGTCGCGCGTGACCACGGTGTCGATCAGGCGCCCGTCGCGCAGGATCGTGGCGCGGTCGGTGATCTCGCGCACCTCGTCCACGTCATGGCTGACGAAAACCACGCTCGCCCCTTCGGCCACGGCGGCGCGGATCAGGCGAAAGAGCTGTTCCACCCCGGCGCGCGGCAGGAAAGGGGTGGGTTCGTCCAGCACCAGCACGCCCGGTTCGCCGGAATGGGCGCGCAGATCCTCGACCGCGCGGACGATGGCAAGGAGCGCCTGCTGCACGGGGGAAAGCTGCATCACCTCGGCCCGGGGGTCGAGCGGAAGGTCGTAGCGGGCAAAGACCTGGGCCGCGCGGGCATGTTCGGCGGCCCAGTCGATATGCCAACGTGACCGCGTGGCCAGATCGCCGATGCGCAGGTTTTCGGTGACCGAAAGCGAAGGGATCAGGCCCAGATGCTGATGCACGAAGGCAAGGCCCAGTTCGCGCACCTTGGGCCCGGGAATGGGAAGGGGGGCGAGACGGCCGTAAAGGCGCACCTCGGCCCCGGGCTCGGGGGTGTGAAAGCCGGCGAGCACCTTGATGAGGGTGGACTTGCCCGACCCGTTGGAGCCGAGCAGGCCATGCACCTCGCCGCGCCGCACATCGAGTGCGACGCGGTCGAGCGCCAGCGCGCCCCCGAACCTTTTGGACAGGTTCGTGACGGAGAGCGCCGGCGTATCTGTCACTCGACGCCCCAGAGGGCCTTGAAGCCCGTGATGAAGGTATCGCCGTAACCGTCGTTGTAGTTGGCAGGCACGCCGGCCGAGGCGACGTTGGCATCGGTGAAGATATAGGCGGGCGTGTTGAGCGTGGTCACCGCCGGCAGGCCGCACAGAAGGCGCATGTTGGCATCGACCCCGGCCATCCCGACCCAGCCGAGCGATTCGCCGGCCACCATCTCGATCACGTCGCCGTCGCGCATCATGTCGAGCACGAAGGGCGTGCCGTTGTAGCTGACCATCTTGGCGCTTGACCCGGCGATCTGGATCGCGGGGACGACGAATTGCGCCATCGAGTCATAGACCGGCAGGACGTAGTTGACCGTCGGGTCTGCCAGCAGCGCGTTCTGGATCGCGGCCTGCCCTTGGGTCGCCCATTCGTTGTAGGGGATGTTGATGTAGGTCGTCTTGCAGTCGGGGCAGTTCTCGGCAAGGTAATTGATGATCGCGTCGCGGATCGGCGCGGTCGGCGTGATCTCGTCAGGGCCGGCGACGATGGCGTTGACCTTGCCGTCGGTCTGCACCATGGCCCAGGCGGCCATGATCTTGCCGAAGGTCACATAGTCGGTGTTGGCCGCGCCATCCATGAAATCGGGAACGGTCTGGGTCGTGGCGTCCCAGTTGTGGGTCGCGGTGACCTTGACGCCCGCCGCGCGCGCCTCGCCGATCTGGGGGGCGAGCAGTTCGGGGGGCAGGCCGCCCTGCATGTCGATCAGGTCA
>JBEIDZ010000098.1:0-8326 GCA_040383215.1 Paracoccaceae bacterium
GGTAGAACCCGCAGCGCCGCGCGGGCCGCGAAGGCGGCGCGGGCCTCGGGGGTTTGGCCTTGCGCCCATGTCTCGACGTCGTCGTGGCTGTCGAAAACCACCATCACCGGCCCCCAAGCAGTTTCCCCAACCCTAAGCCCCCTCCCTGCCGCAGGGCAACTCCCCCGCCCTTGCCAAACGCCCCCCGATCCGCCATGTGCCCCCTGTCAGCCGCAGAGGGCCCCGATGACCGACCTCGCCCTTATTCGCAACTTCTCCATCGTCGCCCATATCGACCATGGCAAGTCGACGCTCGCCGACCGGCTGATCCAGGCCACCGGCACCGTCGCCGACCGCGACATGAAGGAACAGCTGCTCGATTCGATGGATATCGAGCGGGAACGCGGCATCACGATCAAGGCCAATACCGTGCGGCTCGACTATCGCGCGCGCGACGGGAAGGATTATGTCCTGAACCTGATCGACACGCCCGGCCATGTCGACTTCGGCTATGAGGTCTCGCGCTCCATGCGGGCGGTCGAGGGGTCGCTTCTGGTCGTCGATGCCTCGCAAGGGGTCGAGGCGCAGACGCTGGCCAATGTCTATCAGGCGATCGATGCGGGCCACGAGATCGTGCCGGTCCTGAACAAGATCGACCTGCCCGCGGCCGAGCCCGAGCGCGTGCGCGCCCAGATCGAGGATGTGATCGGGCTTGACGCCTCGGATGCGCTGCTGATCTCGGCCAAGTCCGGCCTCGGCATTCCCGAGGTGCTCGAGGCGATCGTCACCCGCCTGCCGGCGCCGAAGGGGAACCCCGACGCAGCCCTGAAGGCGATGCTGGTGGACAGCTGGTACGACAGTTATCTGGGCGTCGTTGTCATGATCCGCGTGATGGACGGGGTCATCCGCAAGGGCGACCGCATCCGGATGATGCAGACCAATGCCGTCTATGGCATCGACCGGCTGGCCGTCCTGCGCCCGCAGATGGTGGATATCGCCGAGCTTGGCCCGGGCGAGATCGGGGTGCTCACCGCCTCGATCAAGCAGGTGCGCGACACGCGCGTGGGCGACACGATCACGCACGAGCGGCGCGGCTGCAGCGAGCCCCTACCCGGCTTCAAGCCGGCGCAGCCGGTGGTGTTCTGCGGGCTCTTTCCGGTCGATGCCTCGAAGTTCGAGGACCTGCGCGACGCGATCGAGAAGCTGGCGCTGAACGATGCCTCCTTCTCCTCCGAGATGGAGACCTCCGCGGCGCTGGGCTTCGGCTTCCGCTGCGGGTTTCTGGGGCTTCTGCATCTCGAGGTCGTGCGCGACCGGCTCGAACGGGAATTCGACCTTGATCTCATCACCACCGCGCCGTCGGTCGTCTATCATGTCTTCATGAAGGACGGGACGATGCGGGAATTGCACAACCCCGCCGACATGCCCGACCTGACCCTGGTCGACCATATCGAGGAGCCGCGGATCAAGGCCACGATCCTGGTGCCCGACGAATATCTGGGCGATATCCTCAAGCTCTGCCAGGACCGGCGGGGGGTGCAGCTTGACCTGACCTATGCCGGCAACCGGGCGATGGTGGTCTATGACCTGCCGCTGAACGAGGTGGTCTTCGACTTCTACGACCGGCTGAAATCGGTGACCAAGGGCTATGCGAGTTTCGACTATCAGCTGGCGGGATATCAGGAGGACAATCTGGTCAAGATGCAGGTCCTCGTGAATGCCGAGCCGGTCGATGCGCTGTCGATGATGGTCCATCGCGACCGGGCCGAATTGCGGGGCCGCGCGATGGTGGAAAAGCTGAAGGAGCTGATCCCCCGGCACATGTTCGTGATCCCGATCCAGGCCGCCATCGGCGGCAAGGTCATCGCGCGCGAGACTTTGTCGGCGCTGCGCAAGGACGTGACCGCCAAGTGCTACGGCGGGGACGCGACGCGCAAGCGCAAGCTCTTGGACAAGCAGAAGGCGGGAAAGAAGCGGATGCGCCAGTTCGGCAAGGTCGAGATTCCGCAGGAGGCGTTCATAAGCGCGTTGAAGATGGATGGGTGAGATCTGAGCGCAAGGTCACGTAGGGTGGGTGAAACCCACCTGTGATCGTGCCATCGGCCGAGCCTGATCGATTGGCCGAGATTGTCAGCAAGCCGCTCGCGCGTGGGTTTCACCCACCCTACGGTGAATAGACGAATGTGGCCAGTCCGCGGGGCTGGCTACAAGGCCATGCCGGACTGGATTCCAGTGGCAATAGTGGACATGCGCGGCAAGGTCGTGTTCGTCGCGGATCAGGTGTTCCCAGAACCGGCGCTGCCAGATGCCCTTTTCGCCCTTTCTTACCTTGCTGGGCGATGCCTTCCCCTCGGCACGGCAATGCATCGAGAAGCCCGCCTTGATCTTTCTCCACCGTGTCGGAAAATCGGTATCACCCGGCGGAAGGGTCCAGATCGCATGCAGATGATCGGGAAGGATCACCACCGCTTCGGTCCGAAAAGGATGATCGCGCAGGACATGGCGCCAGACGGCGCGCAAGAGGTCGATCTCATCGGTCAGGGCCGTGCTCTCCCGCTCCTGCAGGTTGACGGTGAAGAACCAGGTGCCCCCGGGGGCAAAACGACGACGATAGCGGCTCATCCTGCCGTTCTCGACGTGGCATGGTTGAAGATCCGTTAAGGAGACCCCTTACGGGAGCAGCAAAGGTCAAGGTTATCGCGTCTCCCGCCTGTTGACGCGGCGCATGGTGGCGCGTGGGTTTCACCCACCCTACGCATCGTACCGCGTGACACCCCGCCGCTTTTCGTCCACGGGCTGGGTCAGGATGGCGGCGTGGTGGGCGCGCTGGTCGCAGGTGGCGCGGGGGCAGATGCGGCAGTTGATCCCGATCGGCGTCATCCGGGTGCCGGGGACCGAGAACGCCTCGGCATAGCCGATCTCGCCCGCATGTTCGATCGCGCAGCCCATCGCCACGGCCAGGCGGTTGTCCTGCGCGTACCGCGCCCAGGTCGGCCGGTCCACGGTGCGTGAGAAGACGAAATACTGCGACCGGTCGGGCATTTCCACGAATTGCGGCACGATCCGCCCCGGCGTGCGGAATGAGGTATGCACATCGAGCCGCGGGCAGGCCCCGCCATATTCGGCCAGGTGGAACCCGGTCGCGTTGAAGCGCTTGGTGACGTTGCCGCCCTTGTCGATGCGCAGGAAGAAGAAGGGCACACCCTGCGCGCCGTCGCGCTGGAGCGTGGTGGCGCGGTGGCAGGCCTGTTCGAAGCTCACCCCAAAGCGGGTGGCGATATGGTCGAGGTCGTATTTCGTCGCCCGCGCCTCGGCCAGGAAGGCGTCATAGGGCATGAGCACGGCGGCGGCGAAGTAGTTGGCCAGTTCGACCCGCAGCCGCGCCGCGCCGCGCGGCTCCTCGATCCCGGCGCGGGCGATCAGCCCTTCGATCACGGCGCGGCATTCGAGCAGGCCCGCCATGTGGCCCAGCTGGAAGACCCGGTTGATGTGGTCGAGCGCCTCGGAGAGCAGGATTTCGCCGCGCCCCTCGTCATAGCGGCGCAGCGTGCCGGGCAGGTCCTCGACGCGCACCAGGCGGACGCGGACCCCCGAGCGGTCGAAGAGGCGGCGCTTCAGCGCGGCATAGACCTCGTCGCGTTCGGGGGCGGCGCCGCTCCAGAAGGCCTCTGCCGCCTCTTCGAGCGCGGGGAAATGGTTGCGGTTGCGGCGGAAGGCGCCGTGGACCGCGGCCTCGGGCGAGGTGGCGACCGTGGTCGGGTCGCCTTCGGAGAGAGACAAGAGCTGATCGGTGGCGGCCGACCAGGCGCGGTGGAGGCGCAGGAAGGACTGCACGAGCGCGGGGGAATGGACGAGCGCTGCGCGCATCTGCGCCAGATCCGGCGCGCCTTCGGTCAGGAGCGGATCCTGCATCACCGCGCGCAGATCGGCAAGAAGCGCGGGGGAATCGTCCTCGGCAATCGTGCGCCAGTCGACGCCATAGACTTCGAACAGCCGCAGCATGACCGCGACAGAGACCGATCTTTCGTTGTTTTCCAGAAGGTTGACATAAGAGGGAGAGATGCCGAGCGCGCGCGCCATCTGGCCCTGTGTTTCGCCCCGGTCAAGCCGCAGCCGGCGCAGGTGCGGGCCGATGAAGGTCTTCTGCATGGGATGTCCCTGGATTGTGAACTTTACACTATTACAAATTGTGACCGCTGTAAATTCTCGCATTCACAGCAGAACCCGGTTTCGGTTTCCATCCCGAGGGCGCTGTGGCATCGGGCCGCATCCCAGCGGAGGACCTCACATGCGCACCGGCATCACCCATCTTTTCATCCCCGGCCCCACCAACGTTCCCGATCCTGTGCGCATGGCGATGAATGTGCCCATGCAGGACCAGCGCGCGCCCGATTTCGGCGCGCTCCAGCTTGGCCTGATCGCCGATCTGCGCCCCGTCTTTGGCACGCGCGATGGGGCGGTGATGCTGTTCCCCGGGTCAGGCACCGCAGCCTGGGAGGCGGCGCTGACCAACACGCTGTCGCCCGGCGACCGGGTGCTGATGGCGCGGCACGGCCAGTTCTCGACCCTCTGGGTCGACATGGCGCAGCGCATGGGGCTCGATGTCGATGTGGTCGACCTCGACTGGGGCGAGGGCGTGCCGACCGAGGCCTTTGCCGCCCGGCTGGCCGCCGACCGCGAGCACAGGATCAAGGGCGTCTTCGTGACCCATAACGAGACGGCAACGGGCGTCACCTCGGACGTCGCCTCGGTGCGGGCGGCGATGGATGCGGTGCGCCATCCGGCGATGCTCTATGTCGACGGCGTGTCCTCGATCGGGTCGATCCCGTTCCGGATGGATGACTGGGGCGTCGACCTCGCCATCACCGGCAGCCAGAAGGGGCTGATGTGTCCCGCAGGGCTTGGCATCCTGGCGGCAAGCGCCCGCGCGCTCGAGGCGGCAAAGACCGCGACGGGGCGGCGCTGCTACCTCGACTTCGGGGACATGCTGCGGATGAATGCGGACGGATATTTCCCCTACACCCCGCCGACGCAGCTTCTGCACGGGATGCGCGTGGCACTTGACCGGATCAGGGCCGAGGGGATCGAGAACGTCTATGCCCGCCATGCGCGTCTGGCCGAGGGTGTGCGGCGCGGTGTGTTTGCCTGGGGGCTCAAGCCTGCGGCGGCGCGGCCGGACCTCTTCTCGGACACGGTGACCGCGATCCGCGTGCCCGAGACGGTGGATGCGCGCGAGGTGATCCGCGTGGGCTATGCCCGGTACAACACCTCGTTCGGGTCGGGGCTGGCGCGGTTGGCGGGCAAGGTGTTCCGGATCGGGCATCTGGGCGATCTGAATGAAGGCATGGTGCTGACCGCGCTGGCGGTGGCGGAACTGTCGCTGCATGCCGCAGGCGCGCGGGTGGAGTTCGGCGCGGGCGTGGCCGCCGCGCAGGCCCATTTCGCGGGTACGGCCGAAACCGCCCGCATGGCCGCCGAGTGAGACGATGAGCCATACGCTTCACCCCTTGCGCAAGGCGCGCCTGCAGCGGTCCGAACTTGCCGTGCCTGGGTCGAACCCGGCGATGATCGACAAGGCGGCGAGCGGGGCGGCCGATTATGTCTTCCTCGACCTCGAGGATGCCGTCGCCCCGCCCGAGAAGGAGGCCGCGCGGCGCAACGTGATCCAGGCGCTGAACGACATCGACTGGGCCGCGCGGGGCAAGACGGTCTCGGTCCGGATCAACGGGCTTGATACGCATTACATGTACCGCGATGTAGTGGATGTGATGGAGCAGGCGGGCAACCGCCTGCACACGCTGCTTGTGCCCAAGGTCGGCGTGCCGGCCGACCTTTACATGGTCGAAGCGATGGTCAACCAGATCGAGCAGGCCAAGGGCTTTGCCACGCGCGTCGGGCTCGAGGCGCTGATCGAGACCGCGCTCGGCATGGCCAATGTCGAGGCCATAGCCCAGTTCGGCGGCCGGCTTGAGGCGCTGCATTTCGGGGTGGCGGATTATGCCGCCTCGATGCGGGCGCGCACGGTCAATATCGGCGGGCTGAACCCGCATTACCCCGGCGACCAGTGGCATGCCGCGATCAGCCGGATGGTGATCGCCTGCCGCGCCCATGGCCTGCGGGCGATCGACGGGCCCTTTGGCGATTTCAGCGACCCCGAGGGGTACAAGGACGGCGCCCGCCGGGCCGCGGCGCTGGGCTGCGAGGGGAAATGGGCGATCCACCCCAGCCAGGTGGCGCTGGCCAACGAGGTCTTCTCGCCGCCCGAGGCCGAGGTGACGCGGGCGCGGCGCATCATCGAGGAGCTGAAGAAGGCCGAGGCCGAGGGGCGCGGGGCAGCCGCGCTGGACGGCAAGATGATCGACGCGGCGAGCGAGCGGATGGCGCGCAACGTGCTGGTCCTGGCCGAGGCGATCGCGGGGAAGTAGGGCGCCCGTCCGCCGGAAGCACGGGTCGCAAACCCGGAAGCGACCGCACAGACGGGTGCACAAACTGCGCCCGCCGCCCAATGGGCCGGCGCAGCCTGGTTTCGTCATGCCGCCGAAACCCGGCGGTCTGCGGCAAGGATGCTGCACCAGATTTGAAGCGGAGGAAGACGTCATGGACATCCACGAACATCAGGCCAAGGAGATCCTTGCCCGCTTTGGAGTGCCCGTCCCGCGCGGCGGGCTGGCCTGGAGCCCGGAACAGGCCGCCTACCGGGCGCGCGAACTGGGTGGGGACGGCTGGGTCGTCAAGGCGCAGATCCATGCCGGCGGCCGCGGTGCCGCGGGCGGCGTGAAGCTTTGCCGGTCGCTGCACGAGGTGACCGACACGGCAACGCGCCTGCTGGGCCAGCAGCTTGTGACCAAGCAGACCGACGCGCAGGGCAAGTCGGTCTCGCGTCTCTGGATCGAGGCGGCGACCGAGATCGCGCGCGAACTCTACCTTGGCTTCGTGCTTGACCGGAAGACCGAGCGGATCATGATCGTGGCTTCGGCCCATGGCGGGATCGAGATCGAGGACCTCGCCGAGAGCGACCCCGACTCGCTGCGCCGCATGACAATCGACCCCGCCGTGGGGCTGGCCGAATACCAGGCGCGGGAACTGGCCTTCTCGCTTGGCCTTGCCGGGCCTCAGATCGGCCAGATGGTGACAATCCTCAAGGCCTGCTACCGCGCCTATCGCGACCTTGACGCCACCATGGTCGAGATCAATCCGCTCATCATCACCGCCCATGGCGAACTGGTGGCACTGGACGCCAAGATGAGCTTCGACACCAACGCGCTGTTCCGCCGGCCCGAGATCGCGGGACTGCGCGACCGCGAACAGGAGGACCCGCGCGAAAGCGCGGCGGGCGACCATGGCCTTGCCTATGTCGGGCTGACCGGGGACATCGGCTGCATCATCAACGGGGCGGGCCTCGCCATGGCCTCGATGGACATGATCAAGCTTGCGGGCGGGGAGCCTGCGAATTTCCTCGACATCGGGGGCGGCGCCAGCCCCGAACGGGTCGTGCGCGCCTTTCGCACCGTGCTGACCGACCCGGGGGTGAGCGTGATCCTTGTCAACATCTTTGCCGGCATCAACCGCTGCGACTGGGTCGCCGAAGGCGTGGTCCAGGCCTATCGCGAGGTCGGCCTGACGCTTCCGGTCGTCGTCCGTCTGGCGGGCACGAATGTCGAGGAAGGCAACCGCATCATCCGCGAGAGCGGCCTGCCGCTCATCACCGCCGACACGCTGGCCGATGCCGCCGCGAAGGCCGTCGCCGCCCGCCCCCCCCGCCTTGCCGCCTGAAAGGAACGCCGATGGCCATCCTCATCACCCGTGACACCCCCGTCATCGTCCAGGGCATGTCCGGCCGCATCGGACAGTTCCATGCCGCCGACATGATCCGCCACGGCACCAACGTCGTGGGCGGCGTCACCCCCGGCCGCGGCGGCGAGACGCTGCTCGACAGGCCGCTTTTCAACACCGTGCGTGCCGCGGTCGAGACGACGGGGGCCGAGGCGAGCCTTGTCTTCGTCCCCCCGCCCTTTGCGGCGGATGCGATCATGGAGGCCGCGGATGCCGGCATCCGCACTGCCGTCTGCGTCACTGACGGCATCCCCGCGCAGGACATGATGAAGGTCAAGCGGTTCCTGCGCCGCTACCCCGAATCGCGCAAGATGCGGCTGATCGGTCCGAACTGCGCGGGCGTGATTTCGCCCGGACAGGGCTTCATGGGCATCATGCCGCCGCATATCTACATGCCCGGTCTGGTCGGGATCGTCGGCCGATCCGGCACGCTCGGCTACGAGGCGGCCAGCCAGATGAAGGCGCTGGGCATCGGCGTCTCCACCTCGGTCGGGATCGGCGGCGACCCGATCAA
>JBEIDZ010000099.1:0-8276 GCA_040383215.1 Paracoccaceae bacterium
AGCCCGCCCGGGGCGGGGGTGAAACGCGCCGTCCCCGCGAACCACCCCGGCGGCCCGCCGGCGCGGTCTTCGATCTCTCGCGCGATCTTCCAGTCGCCCTCGAACTCCGCCGGACCCTTCACCCGCCTCTCCCTCCGCCCTTGAGCCATGCCGCACCAAAGCCTATGACGCCCCCGCCGCCCCTCGAAACACGGGGCCGGGCCAGAGGGCCCTTCCCATCCTCTGCCAGAACCGCCGGAGATGCCATGATCCCCCGCTATTCCCGCCCCGAGATGGTCGCGATCTGGTCGCCCGAGACGCGGTTCCGCATCTGGTTCGAGATCGAGGCCCATGCCTGCGACGCGCAGGCCGCCCTTGGCGTGATCCCGAAGGCGAATGCCGAAGCCGTCTGGAAGGCGCAGGGCGCGACCTTCGACATAGCCCGGATCGACGCGATCGAGGCGGTGACCCGGCATGACGTCATCGCCTTTCTCACCCATCTGGCCGAAATCGTGGGGGCCGAGGAGGCGCGCTTCGTCCATCAGGGCATGACCTCGTCGGACGTGCTCGACACCGCCTTTGCCGTGCAGCTTGTCCGCGCGACGGACCTTCTGCTCTCCGGGCTCGACCGGCTCTGCGCCGCGCTGACGGCGCGCGCGATGGAACACAAGTTCACCCCCCGCATCGGCCGGTCGCACGGGATTCACGCCGAACCGCTCACGATGGGCCTGACCTTCGCGCGTTTCTATGCCGAGATGAGCCGCGCCCGCGACCGGCTGGTGCGGGCGCGGGCGGAGATCGCGACGGGTGCAATTTCCGGCGCCGTCGGCACATTCGCCAATATCGACCCCGCGGTCGAGGCGCATGTCTGCGCGCAAATGGGCCTCGTGCCGGAACCGATCTCGACCCAGATCATCCCGCGCGACCGCCATGCCATGTATTTCGCGACCCTCGGCGTGATTGCCGCCTCGGTCGAAAACATCGCGACCGAAATCCGCCACATGCAGCGCAGCGAAGTGGCCGAGGCGGAAGAGTATTTCTCCCCCGGGCAGAAAGGCTCCTCGGCCATGCCGCACAAGCGCAATCCGGTGCTGAGCGAGAATCTCACCGGCCTTGCCCGGCTCGTCCGGATGGCGGTGACGCCTGCTCTCGAGGATGTAACGCTCTGGCATGAACGCGACATCAGCCATTCGTCGGTCGAACGGGTGATCGCACCCGATACCACGATCACGCTCGACTTCGCGCTCCATCGCCTGGCCGGCGTGATCGAGAAGCTGGTGATCTATCCCGCCGCCATGCAGGCCAATCTCGACCGGACGCGCGGCCTTGTCCATTCCCAGCGCGTGCTGCTCGCGCTCACCCAGAAAGGGCTGAGCCGCGAGGCCGCCTATGCCGCCGTCCAGCGCGCCGCAATGAAGGTCTGGGACGGGGGGGCCGATTTCCGGACCGAGCTTCTCGCCGATCCGACTGTCGCGGCGGCACTCTCGCCGCAGGAGGTCGGGGCGCTCTTCGACCTCGGCTATCACTTGCGCCACGTGGATGCGATCTTCGCCCGGGTCTTCGGACCCGGTGCCGGCTGACCGCAGAGCCGACCGCTGTCCCGCAGCTGCCCCCACCCCCCGGCGGGGCGCCGCGCGGGCGATCCGTCATGACCGGATGCCCGGATCAGGCCGGCGCGTGGACGGCCATGTTCTGTGGCCGGTGCGTGGCCTGCGGAACAGGGATGCGGACACGCTCGGCCTGACGGGCGGGCATGGCCAGGACGGCATACTGGCGGCCGTCGTGATCGTTGCGGTAGGGCTCTCCGATCCGGTCGGCCGAAAAGCCAAGCTGGCGCAGCGCCCGCATCAGCGGCAGCGGCGACAATGAAATCAGTTGCTCTGCCCCGCAATTTGCGGCGACCCGCACGAGCCCGTCCACGATCAGCCCCAGACATTCGGAACGGTCCACCTGGGTCTTGACATCGTCCGAAATGACCAGGCGCGTGCATTCCCACACACAGGGGTCGGTCACTTCGCGGGGCATGATCTCGGGCGGGATGTGGATCAGCTTGCCCGCAACGGCATCGCGCAGCATGTAGGTATGCCGGCCCCATGCCGCCGTGGTCGACATCACCCGCGCCCCGCCGACAACCTCGCCGTCGCGCAGCACCAGGCTGTAATGGGCGAGAGGGTTGTCATACTGGTCCATCTCGACCGTATCGTCATGGGGAATGTCCCAGCCGAGCGTATCGACAAAGAACCGCTTTCTGAGTGCCAGAAAATCGTAGAAGGCCGAGCCGTGCCGGTGCAGCGTTGCCAGCGAGAACGTGATGTTTTCCATGCTTCCTCTCCTTTATGGAGAGTCCATTGTGCAACTTCCCGTTAAGGTTGTTAATCGGGATAATGCAACCTTAACGCGCAAAGGCGCGCAATTGTGTTAGTATAGACTTACAGAAGTCCGAAGCCGGTCGCCCGCGAGATGGCTTCCGCGCCGGTCTTGGCACCCAGTTTGAGCCTGGCATTCTTGAGCCGCTGCTTGACCGCCCCCTCGGTCACGCCAAGCTCCCAGGCAATCTGCTTGAGCCGCTTTCCGTCACGGACAAGCTGCAAGGCCATGATTTCAGCCGCGGTAAGATTGGTCGGGGGTGCCTTGGAAACGTGCAGGCGCTGCACTTCGCGTTCGAGAAAATCGAGCTCCATCTCGGAAAAATCCCGGTCGCCGCGCACGAACATCCCGAATGACCGCGGTCCGCCGCGCTGGCTGTCGAAAATCGACACCGCCACGCCGAAACGCAGACCGAAGGCCTTTGCCTGCGCCAGCACCTGGCGCGGATCGTCGATGGTGATGTCAGACCACCGAATCACCCCGGTATGGGCGTAACACCAGCGGATCACCGGATCGGCGACCATGAAGCGCGCCCGCGTGTAGTGATCAACCCAGGGCTGCGGCAGCCGGTTCAGTTCCTCGAGCGGAAAGGCAAAACCGACCCGCAGGCCAAGATAATAACCTCCCGGCGCCACAAGCGCGAGTTCCCGGACCTCCTCTTCCTCCATCACGCCGTCATCTTCAGGTTCATGGTTGGCGGAGGTCTTGTCAGGCAGAGACAGCTGCAACTACACTAGGCTCCTGTCATGTGCCAACATGATAAGGCGACTGGCGGTGTCCGGGCAACCCGGATGTGTCACAGAACGTGAATAACAGGAGCTGTCCGATTGGATGAGCCATCCAGAATAGCCCATCTGCTGGGCGACCTTCAGTTTCGCGCACAGACGGGCTATGCCATCGCACTTCATGTGCGATTTACCACACCGACCTATCTCTTCCAGACCTATCCCGAGGCATGGAGCGACCACTATTCCAACGCGGGACTCGTCATGCAGGACCCCACCGTGGCCTGGGCCTTTGAACATGTGGGCATCATCCGCTGGCGTGAACTTGCCGGCGCAGACACGGCAGGCGTGCTGGCCGCGGCCGCACGGCACGGCCTCACCTATGGTTTCACGCTGTCGCAGGATCGCGGCGGCAGCCGCAGCCTGTCCAGCTTTTCGCGCGGGGACCGCGACTTTACCGACGCCGAAATCGCCGCGATCGCCGACATCGCCGATGAATGGCATGACCTGACGGCCGGTGGCGACAGCCTGCCCCAGGGAACGCGGGACGAATTGCGCGGCATGTCGGTCCGCTTCACGCACGCCTGAGGCCCGCGGCGGCGATGCCGCGCGGCCCCGTCCCCGCCACCCCGGACCGTTTACCATGACCGGAAAACCGGAGATTGACGATTGCCGGTGCGGTGCTACTCTCTCTGACATCGCCTTCAGGAGATTGCATGCCATGACCATCAAGACCGTCTTCGCCGCGGCCGTTCTGGCCCTGGTTCCGGCCCTGTCCCAGGCCGCCTGCACCGGTGAATCCCATGCCGACCAGCAGGCGATGACCTGCGCCGATGGAACGCAATGGGATGCCGAAACGGCAACCTGCCTTCCGGTGATCAACAGCTGATGCGCCTCTGCCCCCGATAGTCCGGGGCGCGACGCCGAACAGACCGGACGACAAGGACGGCAGGCGATGACCCTGCCGCACCCCGTTCTTTAGCCATCTTGCGTGTGGCGAGCCTGTGCCCCGGGAATAAGCCTGTCCGTCATGCGGCGTCCGATGCAGGGATCACCCGGACGCACGATTGACCCGCAGCCGGGCCAGGACGGCTTCAACTCTTCCTTCA
The DNA here is from genome assembly GCA_040383215.1 of Paracoccaceae bacterium. Taxonomy (GTDB): domain Bacteria; phylum Pseudomonadota; class Alphaproteobacteria; order Rhodobacterales; family Rhodobacteraceae; genus JBEIDZ01. Next base: position 4,181 of record JBEIDZ010000099.1, read on the forward strand.
CTTCGCGCTGTTAACGGGTTTACGGAACGTCTCCGGAACACCTGTATCGTGAAGCCGCCCCGCACCATCGCAGACCTGTCCCTGCTTCCCGGCCGCCGCAAGGCCGCGATCATCGTGCAGATGTGCCTGGCCGAAGGGGTCAAGCCCCCGGTGGACCTCCTGCCCGAAGACCTGCAGATCGAATTGACGCGCGAACTGGGGCATCTCTCACTCGTCGACCGCCAGACCCTTCTCAGCGTGGCCGAGGAATTCGCCAACGACCTTGAAGGTGTGGGTCTCGCACCGCCGACCGGGCTCGACGCCGCGCTGGCTGCCGTCGGCAGCCATCTCAGCCCCGCAGCCCTTGCCCGCCTGCGGACCGAGGCTGCTCGCAACCGCGGGCTTGACCCCTGGGCCGCGGTGCTCGCGCTCGAACCCTCTGCGATCGCGCCGATCCTGCGCGCCGAATCGGTCGAGGTCGCGGCCGTCCTGCTGTCCAAGCTGCCGGTGCCAAAGGCGGCCGCCACGCTCGGCCTGCTGCCGGGCGACATCGCGCGCCGCATCGCCCATGCCGTATCGCGCACCGACAAGGTGCTGCCCGAAACCGTGGCCAGGATCGGCCGCGCCCTTGCCGCCGATTACTGCGGCGTGCCGGTGCCCGCCTTCGCCCATCCCCCGGTCGAACGGCTCGGCGCCATCCTGAACGAAGCCCAGCAGGCCACCCGCGACGAACTGCTCGAAGGGCTGGGCAGCATCGACCCCGGCTTTGCCGACGGTGTCCGCCGGGCCATCTTCACGTTCCGGCACATTCCGCAGCGCATCCGTCCGGTCGATATTCCCCGCGTCCTGCGCGGCCTCGACCAGGCCCGGCTTGTCACCGCGCTGGCCGCCGCCACCGCGGCCGGCGGCGAAGATGCAGCCGCCGCCACCTTCATCCTCGCCAACATCTCCCAGCGACTTGCCGAAACCCTGCGCGAGGAAATGGGCGAACGCGGCCGCATCAAGCGTCAGGACGGAGAGGAGGCGATGTCCGCCGTCGTCACCGCAATCCGCACAACGGAACAATCCGGCGAAATCAGCCTCATCCCGCTCGACGACGAGGAAGAGGACAACCACGGCTGACCCGGCCCGGCCGGCAAGACCGCACCCTCACCACCTCTCCGGTCCATGCCTCTCCTGTCCCGCGGGCGACAGCGGCACAGCCGCCGCAGGCCGCCGCGGCCGGTGCCGCCCGGCCCGCTTGGCAAGCACGGGTGAACCGCCTATTTCCCGACGGTGCCCAAGCCGCGACGTCCCATGCCCGACCGATCCCCTGCCCCAGACGACGCCCCACCCGGTCGCCTCGCCGACCGGATCGCCGGGCGACTGCTCATGGTCCTGCTGGAATTCGCCCTGCGGCTGCCCTACGAACGGCGCATCCCCTTCATGGGCGTCGTCTTCCGCCGCCTCGTGGCTCCGGTCGCAGGTTACCGACGGCGGACGCTCGGCAATCTTGCGGCCACCTGTCCCGAACTGCCCGCAGCCCTGCGCCGGCGCATTGCCGCCGGTGTGGCCGACAATGCCGGGCGCAGCATTGCCGAAATCTGGTCGGGACCCGCCTTCACCGCCCGCATCGCACGCACCGATCCGCTGACCGGTCCAGGCCTCGCGCCGCTGCTGGCCGCCGTCGCGCAGGGCCGGCCGGTCATCCTCGCCGTCGCGCATTTCGGCAATTACGACGCGATGCGCGCCGCGCTGGTGGCGCGCGGCATCACGGTCGGTGCGGTCTTTCGCCCGATGGACGACCCGACCTTCAACGTCCGCTATACCGCGGCCATCCGCGCCAGAGCCGAACCGCTCTTCCCGCGCGACCGCGCCGGCACGGTTGCCATGCTGCGTTTCCTGCGGGGCGGCGGCGTGCTCGCCCTCGGGACCGACCAGCACTTTGGTTCCGGGGCCCCGCTCACCTTCTTCGGCCGCACCGCCTGGACAACGCTCTCTCCGGCCGTGCTGGCACTGCGCGAAAACTGCGACCTCATCCCCGTGCATGCCATCCGCCAGCCTTCGGGGCTCGACTTCGTCGTGCGCTGCGACGCGCCGATTCCCCACAGCGACCCGGAAACCATGATGCAGGCCGTCAACGACAATCTCGAATCGGTTGTGCGGGCACATATGGACCAGTGGTTCTGGGTTCACCGCCGCTGGAAACCGCGCAAGTCCGGACGTCAGGCAGACGCTGACCGCGTGCCGGTGCCCGCTCCGGCGTCCGCTCCGGTCGACTGATCGCAGCGCCCTAGTCGACGACGGCGGCCGCGACGATCCGCCCGGGCCCCGGCTCCTGTAGCAGCACGACGACCGGCCCCTCCCCCGGCGCCTCGAGTTCGAGCGTCAGGGGCGTGGTACCCGGCCAGTCGGCAACCTTTTCCCAATCGGTCACGATGTTGGAATAGGCTATGCGGCTGCCGGCATTCTCTCCGCCACCGATCTCCACCGTCTCAGATGGACGGTATCGCACGATCTCGACCGACATCGGCCGCAGTGGAGGAGCCTCGGTCCGCCCCTCGATCCTGAGCCTGTCACCGTCGCGGCTGACGTCCAGCGTCACTCCGGTGCCGTGCGACGCATGACGGCTCACCAGCGCCATGATCTCCATCGCATTCGCTCCGACCACGGAATCCACACCACCCACGATGAACTGGGGCGTATAGATTCCGCGCCCGTCGGCAACGCTGGCATATTTTTCCTGGCGGGCGGTGAAGGCTTCACGCCCGAACGTATCCTCCCAACCGATATAGTCCCAGTAATCGACATGCAGACCCAGGGCGATCACCCCTGGCATTCCGGCCAGCTCGCCCAGCATCGCATCCGCAGGCGGACAGGTCGAACAGCCCTGCGACGTATAAAGCTCGACCACCACCGGCCGCTGCTCTGCCACCGCTATCCCGGCTATCCCGGCGGTCGCAATCCAGATCGCACAGACAAGGGACCCCGTCCTGCCGTTCATGACCCCTCCGCGCATCTCCGCTCCCGCCGACGTAGTCCACCGGCGCCCGGATGGCCAATCAAGCCTTTGCGAGTCAGTCCTTCACCCCGCCCGGGCGTGACCGGAGAGACACTCCGCCGCAGATCCACGACCTTGGCAAGAATTGTGCACAATGGTATACAACCCGCGACTGGCCCGCCGACTCGCGCTCTCGTGCGGCCGCCGGGCCTGATGGCCAAACAGCAGGAAAGGGACAGAAAGATGCCCATCACCACCGGACAGGACAGCGCAGGAACCCGCCGCACCCTCACCGCCGGCGACCGGAACCTCGCCTATTACTCCATCCCTGCCGCAACCGAGGCGGGCCTCGGGGACTTCTCCCGGCTGCCAGCCGCGCTCAAGGTCGTGCTCGAAAACCTCCTGCGCTTCGAAGACGGCGGCTTCTCGGTCTCGACCGACGACATCCGCGCCTTTGCCGACTGGGCGACGAATGGCGGGCAGAACCCGCGCGAGATCGCCTACCGCCCCGCCCGCGTGCTGATGCAGGATTTCACCGGCGTCCCCGCCGTCGTCGACCTTGCCGCGATGCGCGACGGCATCCGCGCGCTCGGCGGCGATCCGCAGAAGATCAACCCGCTGACCCCGGTCGACCTCGTCATCGACCATTCGGTGATGATCGACGAATTCGGCACGCCGCGCGCCTTCCAGGCCAATGTGGACCGCGAATACGAACGCAACATGGAGCGTTACGTCTTCCTCAAATGGGGCCAGAAGGCCTTCCGCAACTTCCGCGTCGTGCCCCCCGGCACCGGCATCTGCCACCAGGTCAATCTCGAATACCTGGCCCAGGTCGTCTGGACCGATACCGACCAGCACGGCGACACGGTCGCCTATCCCGACACGCTCGTGGGTACCGACAGCCACACCACCATGGTCAACGGCGCCGCCGTGCTCGGCTGGGGCGTCGGCGGGATCGAGGCCGAGGCCGCCATGCTCGGACAGCCCGTCTCGATGCTCATCCCCGAGGTCGTGGGCTTCCGCCTCACCGGCGCCTTGCGCGAAGGCACCACGGCGACCGACCTCGTGCTCAAGGTCGTCCAGATGCTGCGCCAGCACGGCGTGGTGAACAAGTTCGTGGAATTCTACGGCCCCGGC
>JBEIDZ010000100.1:0-8267 GCA_040383215.1 Paracoccaceae bacterium
GCGATCCACCGCAGCGACATGGTGGGCGAGGCCAAGGTCTTTTCCGCCGCCGCCGCCGTGGCCGCGCAGAACAGCCATGTGACGGTCCGGCCTTATCGCCGCCGGCTCACCGCCGAGATCGCGGCGGAGCTTGTCGCCGACTACGACCTGATCCTTGACGGGTCGGACAATTTCGAGACGCGCTATCTGGTCAACAGCGCGGCCGCGGCACTGGGCCGACCGCTCATCGCCGGGGCGCTGACCCAGTGGGAGGGGCAGGTGAGCCTTTACGACCCCGCCCGCGGCGGGCCCTGCTTTGAATGCGTCTTTCCGGTCGCGCCCGACCGCGCACTGGTGCCGACCTGCGCAGAGGCGGGGGTGGCCGGCCCCCTGCCGGGGGTGATCGGATCGGTCATGGCGCTTGAAGCCGTCAAGGCGCTGACCGGCGCGGGCGAGGGACTGCGTGGGCGGCTTCTGATCTGGGACGGCCTCCATGCCGATGTGCGGGTCATCACGCTGCACCGGCGCGATGGCTGCCCGGCCTGCGGCGGGGTGCAGGCGGCCCGGTAGGCGCGCGGGGAGGGAAGGGGAGGCGATGGGCCGGATCATCCTGCACGGGGCCGTGATCCTCCTGCTGACGGTGCTGACCCAGCTAGGCGGCATCGCCTGGGCACTGTCGCTCACGGTCCGGCGCTGGCGGGTGCCGGTCTTTCTTGGAGCCTTCCTCGCGCTCTGGGTCGCGGCCCAGGCGCTTGCGCCGCTGGCCGGACGCGTCGCGCTGCCCTGCACGGGCGACACCCTGCGCATGCAATCGCCGCTCTACTGCGCGACCTTGCGCAACTTCGTGACGCCCGAGCTGGCATCGGTGGCCGAAGAGGCCGCCTTGCGGGTCGCAGACGCCTATCCCGGCACGGTGACGCTTGCGCTTGACGGCGGCTTTCCCTTTCTCGACGGCATGCCGCTCCTGCCGCATCTCAGCCATGACGACGGCGAGAAGCTCGACTTCGCCTTCTTTTACACCGATCCCGCCGGGACCTACCTGCCGGGGGTCACGCGCTCGCCCGTGGGATACTGGGCCTTCGAGACTGACGGTGCTTCGGACTGCCCGCCCGTCCGGCTGACCATGCGCTGGGGGATGGGTTGGCTCCAGCCGCTGTTTCCCGATCGCCCCTTCGACCCCGGGCGGACTGCCGCACTGACCGAGGCGCTCCTTGACGATCCGCGCGTGGCCAAGGTCTTTCTGGAGCCGCCGCTGGCCGCGCGCCTTGGCCTCGTCTCGGACAAGCTGCGCTTTCAGGGTTGCCGTGCGGCCCGGCATGACGACCATATCCATGTCCAGCTCTGACCCCGCCCCGGCGCTTGCCAAGCGCGGCGCGTGCCACATACTCTTGCCCCATGACAACAGGGAGTTCGCCATGATCCGGAATCTGATCCTTGCCGCCGCGATGGGCCTTGCAGCCTCGGCCGCGGCCGCCCAGGACCTGCCCGACCTGCAGGGGCGCGAGATCGTCGTCGTGACCGAGAATGCCTATCCGCCGCTGCAGTTCCTGAATGCCGAAGGCGACGCGATCGGCTGGGAATACGACGCGATGGCCGAAATCGCCAAGCGTCTGAACGCCACGGTCGTCTATGAAAACATCAGCTGGGACGCGATGATCCCGGCGGTGTCGGAAGGCCAGTACGACATGGGGATGACCGGGATCACCATCCGCGAGGACCGGATGGAAATGGTCGACTTCTCCGACAAGTACATGACGAGCCAGATGGTCATGATGGTGCGGGGCGATGAGGCGCGGTTCAGCGATGCGGCATCCTTCGCCGCCGATCCCGACCTCCTGATGGGTGCCCAGCCCGGCACGACGCCCTTCTATGTCGGCGTCTACGAAGTGCTGGACGGCGACGAGGCCAATCCACGCATCAAGCTTTTCGAGACCTTCGGGGCGAGCGTGCAGGCGCTGCGGGCGGGCGACGTCGACGTGGTCCTGACCGACGGCACCGCCGGGCGCGGCTATACCAAGGCCTCTGACGGCGCGCTGAAGCTCGTGGGCGAGCCGCTTGGCACCGAGGATTTCGGCTTCATCTTCCCCAAGGGGTCCGACCTCGTGGCGCCGATCAATGCGGCCATCGCGTCGATGGATGCGGACGGGACGCTCGATTCGCTCGACGTGAAGTGGTTCGTCGAATACGCGATGGGCGAGTGAAGCGCCGCTTCCGCCGGGCCGGTGCGGCGCGGCGACTTGGCAACGGGCGGGGCGGCACAGGCCCCGCCGCGGGACGGGTCTGATGGTTCCGCCGACAGATCAGGACAAGGATTTCCCCTGGTGGCTCGTCATCGTCGTGGTGACGGGCCTCTGGCTTTTCTGGGAAGTGCTGACGGTCGAGACCTATCGCGAGGTGCTGGGCACGCTCGTCAGGGGGCTCTGGATCACGGTCTATGTGACGGTGATCGCCTATACCCTGGCTTGCGCTCTGGGTCTGATGCTTGCCGTGGCGCAGCTGTCGCGCTTCATCGTCCTGCGGCAGGCGGCGCGGCTTTATGTCGAGGTGATGCGGGGCATCCCGATCATCGTGCTTCTGCTTTATGTGGCCTTTGTCATCGCCCCCGCGATGGTCGAGGGGTGGAACCGGATCGGCGCCGTTTTGGGCTTCGAGCCGGTCCGGGCGCGGGATTTCCCGCTTCTTTGGCGGGCGGTCATTGCGCTGACGCTGGCCTATGCGGCCTTCCTCGCCGAGATATTCCGCGCCGGCCTCCTCTCGGTCGACAAGGGGCAGACCGAGGCCGCCAAGGCACTGGGCCTGTCGGCCTGGCAGCGGTTCCGGCTGGTGATTCTCCCGCAGGCGTTCCGGGTGGTGCTGCCGCCGCTTGGCAATGATTTCGTCGCGATGGTGAAGGACAGCTCGCTTGTCTCTGTCCTGGGGGTCACGGATGTGACGCAACTGGGCAAGGTGACGGCGGCGGGCAATTTCCGCTATCTGGAGACCTACAATGTCGTGGCGCTGATCTATCTGACGATCACGATCGGGCTGTCGCTGCTTCTGCGGCGGCTTGAACGGCGGCTGCGCGCCAGATGGCAGGGCTGAGAGGGACCATGACCGACAATGTGCTTTTGCAGGACTGGGACACGCCCTTTGGCCTGCCCCCCTTTGACCGCATCCGCGACGCGGATTTCGCCCCCGCATTCGAGGCCGCCCTGGCCGAGGCGCGGGCGGCTATCGACGCCATCGCCGCCGATCCCGCGCCGCCGGATTTCGGCAACACCATCGCCGCGCTTGAACGGGTGGACCTTCGGCTGTCGCGCGTCATGTCCCCTTTCTGGGCGGCCGCCGGCGCAGACAGCAATCCGGCGCGCGAGGCTCTGGAGCGTGACTTTGCCCCCCGCCTTGCCGCCTATTCCTCGGACATTACCGAGAACAAGGCGCTTTTTACCCGTATCGAGGCGCTGTGGCAGGCGCGAGAGGCGCTGGACCTGACGGCGGAACAGGACCGTGTGCTGTTGCTGACGCGGCGGGGTTTCGTCCGTGCCGGTGCGCAGCTTCAGGGCGAAGCCGCTGCGCGGATGCGCGAGATCAAGACCCGGCTCGCCGTGCTTGGCACCGCCTTCACCCAGAACCTGCTGGCCGACGAACGGGACTGGGCGATGGACCTGTCCGAGGCGGACCTCGCCGACCTGCCCGATTTCCTTGTGGCCGCGCTGCGTGCCGCCGGGGCCGAGCGCGGGCAGGACGGGGCGGTGGTGACGACCTCACGCTCGCTCGTCGTGCCGTTCCTGCAGTTTTCGCCGCGGCGTGACCTGCGCGAACGCGCCCATGCCGCCTGGGTCCGGCGCGGCGCCAATGGCGGGGCCAGCGACAACCGCGCGATTGCGGCCGAGACGCTGGCGCTACGCGCCGAAATGGCGCGGCTTCTGGGCTATCCCGACTATGCCGCCTACCGGCTGGAAACCGAGATGGCCGGTGATGGGCAGGCGGTGCGTGACCTTCTGATGCGGGTCTGGGCGCCGGCGCGGACGCGGGCCGAGACCGATGCCGCAGTGCTGGAGGCGATGCTTATGGCCGATGGCCTGCCCGCGCCTCTCGAACCCTGGGACTGGCACTTTTATGCCGAACGGCGGCGCAAGGCCGAGCATGACCTTGACGAGGCTGCCCTGAAGCCGTTTCTCCAGCTTGACCGGATGATTGACGCAGCCTTCGACTGCGCCGGCCGGCTTTTCGGGCTCGAGTTTCGCGAGATCGCGGTGCCTCTTTACCACCCCGATGCAAGGGCGTGGGAGGTGACGCGCGGGGGCGCGCATCTTGCGGTCTTCATCGGCGATTTCTTCGCGCGTTCCTCCAAGCAGTCCGGCGCCTGGTGTAATGCGATCCGGGTGCAGGCGCGGATGGATGCCGAGGTGCGGCCGCATGTCGTCAATGTCTGCAACTTTGCCCGGCCCGAGGATGGTCAGCCCGCGCTGCTGTCCTGGGACGATGCGCGCACGCTCTTTCACGAATTCGGTCATGCGCTGCATCAGATGCTGTCGGATGTGACCTATCCCTCGGTCTCGGGCACGAGCGTGGCGAGCGACTTCGTCGAACTGCCGAGCCAGCTTTACGAGCACTGGCTCGAAGTGCCCGAGGTGCTGGACCGTTTCGCGACCCATGCGGTGACGGGCGAGCCGATGCCGGCCGATCTGCGCGACCGGCTTCTGGGGGCTGCGACCTTCAACATGGGGTTCCAGACGGTGGAATATCTGGCCTCGGCGCTGGTCGACCTCGATTTCCACGAGGGCGCACCGCCTGCCGACCCGATGCAGCGCCAGGCCGAGGTGCTGGAGCGGCTGGCCATGCCGGCGGCGATCCGCATGCGCCATGCCACGCCGCATTTCGCCCATGTCTTTGCCGGCGGCGGCTATGCCAGCGGCTATTACAGCTACATGTGGTCGGAAGTGATGGATGCCGATGCCTTTGCCGCCTTCCGCGAGGCCGGCGATCCCTTCGACCCTGCCATCGCAGCCCGGCTCGAACGCGACATCCTGTCGCGCGGGGGATCGGAGGATGCGGCCGTGCTTTACGGGCGGTTCCGCGGCCGCCTGCCGGGCGTGGAGGCGCTGCTGCGCGGGCGCGGGCTGACCGAGGACGCGGCCTGACCGAGGATCTGTGCCCGCGCGCGCCCCAAGGCGATGCGGGACAGGGCGGTCAAGGACCGGCCGGGTAATCGCGTCAGGCTGCGAGGGGCCAGGCCATGCCGTCACTGTCAAAGACATGGGCACGGGTCAGGTCGGGCCTCACCCGCACGCTGTCGCCGGGATGGAAGCGCGCGGTCTGGTCGGCCTCCACGATCAGCGGCCCCGCGTCGCTGTCCAGATAGACGAAGGTCGTGTTGCCCAGCTGCTCGACCACCGAGACGCGGCCCGCGACCGGTCCGTCATCGGCAAAGACGAGGTGCTCGGGCCGGATGCCAAGTTCGACCGCGCGTTCACCTTCAAAGGCGGGGGCGGCGCGCGGCGGCAAGGTGACCTGTGCGCCACCCCGCAGTGCCAGCGCAAGTCCGCCCTCGGCTCGGCGGGCCTGCCCGGGGATGAAGTTCATCGCGGGCGAGCCGATGAAGCCCGCGACAAAGCGGTTGGCGGGATGGTTGTAAAGCTCGAGCGGGCTGCCCTCCTGGCTGATCCGGCCCTTGTCGAGAAGGACGATCTTGTCGGCGAGCGTCATCGCCTCGACCTGGTCATGGGTGACATAGATCATGGTGGTCCTGATATCGTTGTGCAGCTTGGCCAGTTCCAGCCGCATCTGCACCCTGAGCAGCGCATCGAGGTTCGAGAGCGGCTCGTCGAAGAGGAACACTTCGGGTTCGCGCACCAGCGCGCGTCCGATCGCCACCCGCTGCCGCTGCCCGCCGGAGAGCTGCGCCGGGCGGCGGTCCATCAGGCTTTCGAGCTGCAGAAGCCGCGCGACCTGCATCCCCCGTTCGCGCTGGCGCGCCTTGGGCACGCCGGCGAGCGAGAGCGAGAAGCAGATGTTCTGTTCGACCGTCAGATGCGGATAGAGCGCGTAGTTCTGGAACACCATCGCCACCCGCCGTTTGGCGGGAAGCTCATGCGTCACATCTACATTGCCGATGAGCGCCCGCCCCGAGGTGATCGCCTCGAGCCCCGCGATCATCCGCAGAAGCGTGGACTTGCCGCAGCCCGACGGACCGAGGATCGCGCAGAAGGATCCGTCCTCGACCGTCAGGCCCAGGTCGCGGATGACCTCGACGCCGCCGAAACGCTTGGTGATGGATTGAAGCTCGACCGATGCCATGCTGCCTCTTCCTATTGGTTCCTGCCCCGGCCCGGTGCCGCCTGCGCGCTCATCCCTTGATCCCCGCCGACAGCGCGATGGCCTGGGTCACCCGGCGCTGGAACAAGAGATAGGCCAGCGCCACCGGCAGGCTTGCCAGAACCGCGCCCGACAGGATGCGGCCATAGGCCACGCCGAAGGCGTCCTGCACAGCGGTGATGCCGACGGTGACGGTCATCATCTCCTCGCTCTGCACCGCAAGGAAGGGCCACAGGAAACTGTTCCACGCCCCGATGAAGGTGATGATCGCCATTGCCGTTGTCACGCCCCAGTTCATCGGCAGGAACACCCGGCCGAAAAGCTGGAATTCGGTCGCGCCGTCCATCACGGCCGCTTCGCGGAATTCGCGCGGCACGCCGTCGAAAAACCCCTTGTAGACGATCACCGTGACCGGGGTCAGCAGCATCGGCAGGATGACGCCCAGATGGGTGTTCAGGCCCAGAACGGGGTAAAACGGCTTCAGCCCGGCGATGATGATGTAGTGGTTCACGATCAGCGCCGGCACCGGAATCATGAAGCTGGCGAGGATGATCCACCAGAGCACCCTGCGCCCCGGGAAACGCAGCTGCGAGATCGCATAGCCCGTGCAGGCTGCGGTAAAGACCGCAACGACGGTGACGGCTACCGCGATGATGGTCGAATTGAGGTACCAGATCGGGAGCTGCGAATTGACGATGCCGAAGATGTAGTTCTCGAGCGTGGGATCGGTGGGAAAGAGCGTGAATTCCGTCACCGTCGCCTGATCGGCCCGAAGGCTCGTCACGATTGCCCAATAGACCGGCGTGAACCAGATCGCGGCCGCGATGATCGTCAGCACCGTCAGGAGCACCCCCCCGAGGGTCAGGCGCCGGGCCGGGCGGGACTGGTTGTCGTCCGTGCTCACCTTTGCCCCCTTACCGTTGGCCGCGTGCGCGCAGAAGCTGGAACTGCAGCACCGACATCCCCGCGACCAGCACGAAGAGCATCACCGCTGCCGCTGCCGCATAGCCACCGTTGTTCTTCACGAAGGCGGATTCGTAGATGTATTGCACCAGCACCATGGTCGACTGCGTCCGCCCGCCCTGGGCGAAGAGATAGACCTGGTCGAAAATCTTCAGCTGCAGGATCAGCTGGATCGTCAGGCAGAGCACCGTGATGGGCCAGATCAGCGGCCAGGTGATGCGCGTGAACATCTGCCAGGATGTCGCCCCGTCCAGCGCTGCGGCCTCGTAAAGCTCGCGCGGGATGTTGCGCAGGCCCGCCAGGAACAGCAGGATCGAAAACCCGTTCGTCCACCAGATCGTGATGATGGCGACCCCCGGCATGAACCAGGGCAGTGTCCGCCAGACATTGATGGGGCGGCCCATGATCGGCTCGATCACCGATTGCAGAAGCCCGAACTGCACGTTGGTGAGCCAGTCCCAGATCACATAGACCACGGTCACCGGCAGGATGAAGGGCAGAAAGAAGAAGGCGAGGACCATGCTTTGCAGCCAGCCGCCAAGCCGGCTGACCATGAGCGCGATGAGAAGTGCCACGGCCGTGCCCGGGATCACCGTCAGCAGCACGAAATAGGCCGTGTTCCAGACCGCGTTATGAAACACGCGGTCGCCCCACATCTTCTGGTAATTGGCCCAGCCGACCCATTGCCCGTCGCCGATCAGCGGCGCGTCGGTAAAGCTGAGCCGCACCATCTGGATCGTCGGCCAGATGAACATCCAGCCATAGATCGCGACAAAGGGCGCCACCAGCACCGCCGCTGCTATCAATTCGTGGCGCCGATAGGCCATGGGCGGAAGCTCCGGAGGGCGTCAGACGGGATGGCAGGCGGGCCGGGCCCCCGCGGGACCCGGCCCGGATCGCATCACAGTGCGTTCAGCGCGTCCAGCATCTCCTGCACGGCCGTGGGCGCGTCCACCTCGCCGTTGATCGCGGCGGTGAAGGCGTTGCCCGCGGCCTCGAAGAGCGGCGAGGCCACGCCGGCATTCACC
>JBEIDZ010000101.1:0-8257 GCA_040383215.1 Paracoccaceae bacterium
GCCCGAGGCCGACATTGTCGCTGACCGTGCGCCAGGGTAGCAGCCCGAACTGCTGGAACACCATCGCGACCGTCCTTTGCCGGATCGCGCGCAGTGTCGCGGCATCGGCGCGGGTGACCGCGACCATGCCCTGCGACGTCCTGACCCGCACCTCGCCCCGGCAGACCGGCGCGAGCCCGTTGACCGCGCGCAGAAGCGTCGACTTGCCCGACCCGGACAGGCCCATGAGCACGACGATCTCGCCCTCCTCCACGGTCAGCGAACAATCGTGCACGCCCAGGACCTGGCCCGAGGCCGCGTTGATCTCGGCCCGGCTCTGGCCGGCATCCATCAGGGGCAGCGCGCGGGCGGGATCGTTGCCGAAGACGATGCTCACCCGGTCAAAGATGACCGCGCTCATCTGTCCTTCACCCGCAGCATGCGGTCGAGCATGATGGCCACGACCACGATGATGAAGCCGCTTTCAAAGCCGAGCGCGGTGTTGACCGAATTCAGCGCCCTGACCACGGGCACGCCCAGCCCGTTGGCGCCCACCAGCGCCGCGATCACCACCATCGACAGCGACAGCATGATCGCCTGATTGAGCCCCGCCATGATCTGCGGGAAGGCCGAGGGCAGTTCGACCTTCCACAGAAGCTGCCGCGGCGTGGCGCCGAAGGCGAGCGCCGCCTCGGTCAGCGCGGGCGGCGTGCGCGAGATGCCAAGATGGGTGAGCCGGATCGGCGCGGGCAGGACGAAGATCACCGTCGCGATCAGCCCCGGCACCATACCCAGCCCGAAAAACACGATGGCCGGGATCAGATAGACAAAGGTCGGCAGCGTCTGCATCAGGTCAAGCACGGGCGAAAGCGCCTGATAAAGCCGTGGCCGGTGCGCCGCGGCAATGCCGATGGGCACGCCTAGCCCCATGCAGACCAGGCAGGATGAAAGAACGAGCGTCAGGCTTTCGGTCGTCTCCTCCCAATAGCCCTGGTTGATGATGAAGAGGAAGGACAGCGCGACCAGCAGGCAGGTCTGCCAGCGCCGCTGCAGCGCCCAGGTCAGCGCGACAAAGGCCGCGATGACCACGATCTCGGGCGGGGTCTGCAGCACCCAGAGGATCGCGTCGATCATCGCCTCGAGCACGCCCGAAAGCCAGTCGAAGAACCAGGCGAAATGGGCGTTGAGCCAGTCGAAACCCGCCTCGGCCCAGCGCCCGAGCGGGATCTTGTTGTCCGAGAGCCAGTCCATCTGCCGCCCCTCTGCCAGCCGGCCGCCGCGCACGCCCCCGCGGGGTGCCGCGGCGGGGCCTTCATTCGTTCAGGAAATCGCGGATCATCGTGCCGGCGCGCTCCGGCGCTTCCCAGAACATGTTGTGGCCGTAACCCGCGAATGTCTCGAACCGCGCCGCGGGCAGGACGTCGCGCAGGGTTTCCTGCGTCTCGGCCGGAAAGAACCCGTCCTGATCGCCCCAGATGACCAGCGTCGGCGCCGTGATCCGCCGGGCCAGCGGCGCCCAGTCGGTCATCGACAGTGCCCGCAGCACGCCCATCCAGACCTCGGGCGGGCGGGCCGCACTTTCGGCGCGTTCGCGGGTCAGGAAATCCTCGTCCACCGGATTGGGATTCCAGTACCAGTCCAGCATGAACTGGCTGTCGGGATCGACCGGATGGACCAGCGCCGGCACATTGTCCCACAGCCATTCGCGCGCGCCCTCGGGCACCTCTGTCGCGGCCGAGATCAGCACCAGCCGGTCCACCCGTTCGGGGTGCGTCGCAGCCAGCACCGCCGCCGTCATCGCGCCCAGCGAATGGCCGACGACATGGGCCTTCTCGATCCCGACATGGTCCATGAACAGCACCACGTCATGGGCCAGCCGGTCCAGACCATAGCAGCAGTCGAAAATCTGGCTCGATCCGTGCCCGCGCAGGTCAAGCGCCTCGACATGGAACTCTTCGAGCCAGGGCCCGATCAGCGACCAGCTGCGGCTGTTGTCGGTATAGCCGTGCAGCAGGATCACGGGCTCACCCGCCATGTCGCCGAAGGTAACGTAAGAGAGCGTGATCTCCCCCGGCAGATAGGCGGGGCCGCGGTAGCGGTCCCAGTCGGCCTGCCCGGGCGTGGGCAGGCTCTGGGCGGCCAGAGGCATGGCAAGCATCGCCACCACGCCCGCCGCAAGAATCGCGCGGATCATCCCGCGAGCGCGGCCGTCACCGCCGCCATCGCATCGCCGCCGTCCTTCGTCGTGACCCCGTCAAGCCAGGGGCCAAGCACCTCGGGATGCGCGGCAAGCCAGGCCCGCGCCGCCTCGGCCGGGTCAGTCCCGTCGTTCAGGATCGCGCCCATGATCTCGTTCTCCATGGCCAGCGAAAACTCCAGGTTCTGCAACAGCCGCCCCGGATTGGCGCATTCGGTCACAAAGCCCGCGCGCGTGTTGGTCGCGACCTCGGCCCCGCCGAAATTCGGCCCGAACCAGTCGTCGCCGCCCGCAAGGTAGGTCAGCGCGAAATTCGCGTTCATCGGATGCGGCTCCCAGGCCAGGAACACGATCGGCTCCTCCCGCCCGCTCGCCCGGTCAACCTGGGCGAGCATCCCCTGTTCAGAGGATTCGACCAGTTCGAAGCCCGAGAGCCCGAAGGCATCCTGCCCGATCATGTCAAGGATCAGCCGGTTGCCGTCATTGCCGGGCTCGATCCCGTAGATCTGGCCCTCGAGCGCCTCGGCCTGACCCGCGATATCGTCGAAACTGTCGATGCCGAGCGCCGCGCCCGCCGCGTTGGTGGCCAAGGTGTATTTGGCTCCGACAAGGTTGACCCGCACCGTCTCGACCGTGCCGGCCTCGCGATAGGGGGCGATGTCGGCCTCCATCGTCGGCATCCAGTTGCCGAGGAACACATCCACATCCCCCTCGGCCATCGAGGAATAGGTGACCGGCACCGACAGGATCAGCGTCTCGGTCTGATAGCCCAGCGCCTGCAGGATCGTCGTTGTCACCGCGGTGGTCGCGGTGATGTCGGTCCAGCCCACGTCCGAAAACGTGATCGTGTCGCAATCGGCCAGAGCCGCGCCCGTGGTGGCCATCAGGGCCAGCACCGAAACCAAGGTCTTCCGCATTGTCATCTCCCTGTCAGCGACCTATTGTTGATTGATGGATCAATAAAGAACCAACCCGCCTTGCCGATCAAGCCTATTGGGCGCGGCAGAGAGGAGCAAGTCTGTTGCCGAAACTGGGCATGAAGCCGATCCGCCGGGCCGCGCTGGTCGATGCCACCATCGACGAGATCGGTGCGCAGGGCTCGCTCGACGTGACGGTGGCGCAGATCGCCCGGCGCGCGGGCATGTCGACGGCGCTCGCGCACCACTACTTCGGCAGCAAGGAGGATATCTTCCTCGCCGCGATGCGCCACACGCTCACGCTCTACGGGGCCGAGGTGCGCGGCGCGCTGGCCATGGCCGCAACCCCGCGCGCCCGGATCGAGGCGGTGATCCGCGCGGGCTTCGGCCCCGCCAACTTCCGCCCGGCAGTGATCGCGGCCTGGCTCAACTTCTATGTCCTTGCCCGCACCGTGCCCGAGGCGCGGCGCCTGCTCGCCGTCTATCACGCGCGGCTGCGGTCGAACCTGACCCATGACCTGCGCCCGCTGGCTGCCAACCGCGCCCCCGACATCGCCGACCGGATCGCAGGGCTCATCGACGGGCTCTATCTGCACGAAAGCCTCTCGCGGCGCGCCCCGGACGGGCGGCGGGCCACGGCCCTCGTCCTTGCCGCGCTCGACCGGGAGCTTGCCTGATGGCCTACGACCCCCAGCCCCCCGCCTCGCATTACATCGACGGCACCTTTGTCGAGGATGCGGCGGGCGAACCCATCCCCGTGATCTATCCCGCGACCGGCGAACGCATCGCCACGGTCCACGCCGCCACATCCGCGGTGATCGAACGCGCGCTCGCCTCGGCCGCCCGCGCCCAGCGCGACTGGGCGGCCCTGCGCCCTGTGGAACGCGGGCGGGTGCTGCGCCGCGCGGCCGACCTCATCCGCGCCCGCAACCACGACCTTTCGGTGCTCGAAACGCGCGACACCGGCAAGCCCCTGTCCGAAACGCTGGTCGCCGATGCGACCTCGGCCGCCGATGCGCTGGAATACTTCGGCGGCCTCGCCGCCGCGCTGACCGGCGAGCATATCCCCCTCGGGCGCGATTTCGTCTATACGATCCGCGAGCCGCTGGGGGTCTGCGTCGGCATCGGGGCCTGGAACTATCCCACCCAGATCGCAGCCTGGAAGGGGGCGCCGGCGCTCGCCTGCGGCAATGCGATGGTGTTCAAGCCCTCCGAGACGACGCCCCTCTGCGCCCTGCGGCTGGCCGAAATCCTGACCGAGGCCGGCCTGCCCCCCGGCCTTTACAACGTGGTGCAGGGCGCGGGCGCGGTAGGTCAGGCGCTCGTCACCGATCCGCGCGTGGCCAAGGTTTCGCTCACCGGATCGGTGCCCACGGGGCGGCGCGTCTATGCCGCGGCCGCGGCGGGCATGAAGCATGTCACGATGGAGCTTGGCGGCAAGTCGCCGCTCGTCATCTTCGACGATGCCGATCTCGACAGCGCGGTGTCGGGCGCGATCCTGGGCAATTTCTACTCCACCGGGCAGGTCTGCTCGAACGGCACCCGCGTCTTCGTCCAGCGAGGCATCCGCGAGGCGTGTCTCGCCCGCCTGACCGAACGGCTGGCCGGCGCGGTGATCGGCGATCCGCTCGACCCCGCGACCACGGTCGGGCCGATGGTGTCGGAACGTCAGCGCGACATCGTCGAAGGCTATATCCGCACCGGGCTGGCCGAAGGCGCGCGGCTTGTCACCGGCGGGCACCGGCCCGACCTGCCGGGCTTCTACCTCGCCCCGGCGGTCTTTGCCGATGTCACCGACGACATGACCATCGCGCGCGAGGAAATCTTCGGCCCCGTCATGGCCGTGCTCGACTTTGTGACCGAGGAGGAGGCGCTCGCCCGCGCCAATGCCACCGAATACGGTCTCGCCGCCGGGGTCTTCACGGCCGACCTCGCCCGCGCGCACCGCATGGTGGCGGGGTTTCAGGCCGGGACCTGCTTCATCAACGCCTATAACCTCACCCCGGTCGAGGCGCCCTTCGGCGGGGTCCGCCAGTCCGGCGTCGGGCGCGAGAATGCCCGCGCCGCCATCGACCACTACAGCCAACTCAAGTCCGTCTATGTCGGCATGGGCCCCTTCACCGCCCAGTTCTGACCTCCCTGCCCCCCGCAACCGCACCGACGCGATACCGACGCAATACCGACGTGATACCGAAGCCCCGAAAGGACCCATGACCAGCCTCTCCGCCGATTACGTCATCGTTGGCGCAGGCAGCGCCGGCTCGGCCATCGCCTTCCGCCTGGCCGAGGCCGGACGCTCCGTCATCGTCATCGAACATGGCGGCTCGGATGCCGGCCCGCTCATCAACATGCCGGGCGCGCTCTCCTATCCGATGAACATGAACCGCTATGACTGGGGCTTCCGGACCGAACCGGAACCACATCTGGGGGGGCGGCGGCTGGCCACGCCGCGCGGCAAGGTGATCGGCGGCTCCTCCTCGATCAATGGGATGGTCTATGTCCGCGGCCATGCCCGCGACTTCGACCACTGGGCCGACCAGGGCGCGCGCGGCTGGTCCTATGCCGACGTGCTCCCCTATTTCCGCCGGATGGAGGACTGGCACGCCAGCGGCAACGGCGGAGACCCCGCCTGGCGCGGCCAGGGCGGCCCGCTCCACGTCACCTGCGGCAAACGCGACAACCCCCTGACCCAAGCCTTTGTAAAGGCAGGCGAACAGGCGGGCTATCCCGTGACGCTCGACTACAACGGCCACCAGCAGGAAGGCTTCGGCGCGATGGAGGCGACGATCTGGCAGGGCCGGCGCTGGTCCGCCGCCTCCGCCTATCTGCGCCCCGCGCTCGCCACCGGCCGGGCAAGCCTCGTCCGCGCGCTCGCCCGCCGGGTGGTGATCGAAGGCCACCGCGCCACCGGGGTCGAGATCGACCGCGGCAACGGCCCCGAACACGTCACCGCCCGGGCCGAGGTCATCATCGCGGCCTCTGCGATCAACTCGCCCAAGCTCCTGATGCTGTCCGGCATCGGCCCCGCCCGGCATCTGGCCGAACACGGGTTGCCCGTGATCGCCGACCGCCCGGGGGTGGGGCAGAACCTGCAGGATCATCTGGAAATCTACATCCAGATGACAGCAACACAGCCTGTCTCGCTCTACAAGTACTGGAATCTTCTGGGAAAGGCCTTCGTCGGGGCGCAATGGCTCGTGGCCCGCACCGGCCCCGGCGCCTCGAACCAGTTCGAAAGCTGCGCCTTCATCCGTTCGCGCGCAGGCGTGGATTATCCCGACATCCAGTATCATTTCCTGCCCATCGCCGTGCGCTATGACGGGAAGGCGGCCGCCAATGGCCACGGCTTCCAGGCCCATACAGGCCCGATGCGTTCGCCCTCGCGCGGGCATGTCACGCTGCGCTCGACCGACCCCGCCGATGCGCCGCGCATCCTTTTCAACTACATGTCGCACGAGCAGGACTGGATCGACTTCCGCACCTGCATCCGCCTGACCCGCGAAATCTTTGCCCAGCCCGCCTTCGCCCCTTATGCCGGACACGAAATCCAGCCCGGGGCGGCAGCGGAAAGCGACGAGGCGCTGGACGACGCGATCCGCGCCCATGCCGAATCGGCCTATCACCCCTGCGGCACCTGCCGCATGGGCGCCGCCCACGACCCCATGGCCGTGGTCGACTCAGACACCCGCGTGATCGGCGTCGACGCCCTGCGCGTGGCCGACAGCTCGATCTTCCCACGCATCACCAACGGCAACCTCAACGGCCCCTCGATCATGACCGGAGAGAAGGCGGCCGACCACATCCTGGGCCGCCCCCCCCTGCCCCCCTCGAACGCCGAGCCCTGGATCAACCCGCGCTGGCGCGAAGCCCAGCGCTGACCCGGTTGCCGTTAATCATTCCTCAACCCCTGCGACCTACCCGTTAACCATAATTGCGGGGAACCGGGGGTTGCATGGTCGCCAAAGCCTATACGGTGGCCTTCGAAGGGATCGAGGCGCGCCTGGTCGAGGTGCAATGCGCCGTCACCGCAGGAATCCCCGGCTTTGCCATTGTCGGCCTGCCCGACAAGGCGGTGTCCGAGGCCCGCGAACGCGTGCGCACCGCGCTCACCTCCATGGCCATCGCGTTGCCCTCCAAGCGCATCACGGTCAACCTGTCGCCCGCCGACATGCCCAAGGAAGGGTCGCATTTCGACCTCGCCATCGCGCTCGCGCTCCTGTCGGCCATCGACATCCTGCCCCGTGACGAGGTCGCCCGCACCGTGGCACTGGGCGAGCTCAGCCTTGACGGCCGCCTTGTCCCCGTCATCGGCGCGCTTCCTGCCGCGCTGACCGCGGCAGAGGAACATCGCATGCTCCTCTGCCCCGCCGCCTGCGGGGCCGAGGCTGCCTGGGTCGCCGCGACCGAGGTGATCGCGCCCGCCTCGCTGCACGAGGTCATCCGCCACTATACCGGGGCCCAGACCATCGCCCCGTCCGAACCCGGAGAGGTCACGACCGGGCCCGCCGCGCGCGACCTGACCGACGTCAAGGGCCAGGAACGCGCCAAGCGCGCGCTCGAAATCGCGGCCGCCGGGCGCCACCACACGATGTTCGTGGGCCCGCCCGGGTCGGGCAAGTCGATGCTGGCGGCCCGCATCCCCGGCATCCTGCCGCCACTGACCGCGGTCGAGGCGCTGGAAACCTCGATGATCCACTCTCTTGCCGGACTGCTTGACGAAGGCGGGATCAGCCGCACCCGGCCCTTCCGCGAACCCCATCACACCGCCTCGATGGCCGCGATCGTCGGCGGCGGGCGCGGTGCGAAGCCAGGCGAGATCTCGCTCGCCCATCACGGCGTGCTCTTCATGGACGAATTCCCCGAATTTCCCCGTACCGTGCTCGAAACCCTGCGCCAGCCGATCGAGACGGGCGAGGTCACGGTCGCCCGCGCCAATGCCCATATCCGCTATCCCTGCCGTTTCCTGCTGATCGCCGCCGCCAACCCCTGCAAATGCGGCTATCTCACCGATCCGGCCCGCGCCTGCACCAAGGCCCCGATCTGCGGTGAGGATTATCTGGGCCGCATCTCCGGCCCCCTGATGGATCGCTTCGATCTGCGGGTAGAAGCACCGCCTGTGGCGTGGCAGGATCTAGATCTGCCGCCGACCGGCGACACCTCTGCC
>JBEIDZ010000102.1:0-8206 GCA_040383215.1 Paracoccaceae bacterium
CCTCTACGAGGCTGACACGGCCGCCGTCTATCACGCCATCATGGGCGGCAGCTGACGCAAGTCGCTCCGCGCGCGGCTGACCGGCCGCGCGCAGCCTGACCCGGTTGCGCGGCCCGACTGGTCGCGCACCCCCTCTCCGACGTCCCCCCGGGAGACCCCATGCAGCGCAGCTTCCTCGGCCGGATGATCGACCGGCCCGAATTCGGTCCCTTCGTTCTTCTCGTCCTGCTCATCGTGGTCTTCACCGCGATCAACCCCGCGTTCATATCGCTTGCCAACGTGGGGAACCTGCTCGCCTTCACCGTCGAACTGGGAATGATCGCACTGGCCATGACGCTGCTGATGACCGCGGGCGAATTCGACCTTTCCGTCGGCTCGGTCTTCGGCTTTTCGCCCGTGATCATGTGGACGCTCTTCAACTCCGGTATCATGCCGCTGCCTGCCGCCTTTGTCGTGGCGATGCTGATCGCGCTGGCCATCGGGTTTTTCTCGGGCATCTTCGTCACCGTCCTGAACATCCCCTCCTTCCTCGTCACGCTCGGCATGCTGCTCGTCGTGCGCGGCTCGGCGCTTTGGATCACCGACGGCTTTCCGCAACGCACCTGGGATGCGGGCGACCAGTGGATCTCGGAACTGCTGGTCGGCGATTTCTATATCTGCGCCGGCCTCTCCTTCGCCCAGGAAAACTGCGGCGGCCTGCGCATCTACATGTCGCTGATCTGGTTCATCCTTTTTGTCATCCTCTGCCATTATGTCCTGACGCGCACCCGCTTCGGCAACTGGATCACCGCCTCGGGCGGCAATCCCAATGCCGCACGCAACCGCGGCGTGCCCGTCAACCGTGTCAGGGTGATGCTCTTCATGTTCTCGGCCTTCATGGCCGGGCTGGCCGGCATCATCTCCTCAGTCCGCACCTCGGCCGCCAACCCGAACTCCGGGATGGGCTACGAGCTTGAGGTCATCGCCATGGTCGTGATCGGCGGCACCGCGCTGATGGGCGGGCGCGGCACCATCATCGGCACCGTCATCGGGATCTTCATCCTGCGCCTCATGCGCAACGGGATCGTGCTCATCGGCGTGCCGGGGCTGGCCTACAACATCTTCATCGGCGCGATCATCCTGGGCATGATGGCGCTGCATACCTGGCTTGAACGCCGCCACAACACGGGGACCTGACCCATGGCCGAACCCCTGGTCGAGATGCGCGGCATCACCAAGCATTACGGGCGCATCCAGGCCCTGACCGACGTCACCCTCACGATCAACCGCAACGAAATCGTGGGCCTTCTGGGCGACAACGGTGCGGGCAAATCCACCCTCATCAAGGTGCTCTCGGGCGCCGTGCCGATGACCTCGGGCGAGATTCGCGTCAAGGGCCGCCCGGTCGACATCCGCTCGACCAATGATGCCATCGCCAACGGAATCGAGACGATCTACCAGGACAGCGCGCTCGTTCCCCAGCTCTCGATTGCGCGCAACCTCTTTCTCGGGCGCGAACTGCGCCGCCCTCCCGGCTTCCTCGACCGGCTCGACCTGGACGAGATGAACCGAGTCGCCTCTGAACTCCTGCGCAAGGTGGGCATCACCAAGAACATCCCTCCCACGACACCGATCAGCGCGCTCTCGGGCGGCGAACGTCAGGCGGTGGCGATCGCGCGGGCCATGTATTTCGAAAGCGACCTGATCATCCTGGACGAACCCACGAACAACCTCGGCGTGGCCGAGACGCAGGGCGTGCTGAAATTCGTCCGCGACGCCCGCGATTCGGGCCACAGCTGCATCTTTATCGCCCACAACATCCACCACGTCTTCAAGGTGGTGGACCGGATCGTGGTGATGCGCCGCGGTCACATCGTGGCTGACGACCTGTCGCCGCGGACGTCGACCATAGACGAGGTCGAGGACATCATCACCGGCGAACACGAGGCCGCCTAGCCTCTCCTCGGCGACCCGATGTCCGGGCTCGCGCGTTCCGGCCGGGTGCCTTTTGGCGTCAGGGTGTCACGAGTTTGAGACCGACGATCCCCGCAACGATCAGTCCGATGCACAAAAGCCGCCAGAAATCCGCACTTTCCCCGAACAGCCAGATGCCGAGGATCACGGTACCCAGCGTTCCGATCCCGGTCCAGACGGCATAGGCCGTCCCGAGCGGCAGATGCCGCAGCGCAAGCCCGAGGAGCCCCAGCGACACCACCATGGCGGCGAGCGTTGCGAGAGTCGGCCAGAGCCGCGTGAAACCTTCGGTATATTTCAGTCCGACAGCCCAGCCGACCTCGCAGAGGCCCGCAACGATCAGGATCACCCAGGCAAGGACCGGGGCTGTCACGACATGCCCAGGGCGGCCTTGTACATTTCGAGCACCGCCTCCTCTTCGGCAAGGTCGTCCTTGTCGCGCTTGCGCAGCGCGATGACCTTGCGCAGCACCCGGACATCGTAACCCCGCCCCTTCGCCTCGGCCATGACCTCCTTCATCTGGTCCGTGACATCGCGGCGTTCCGCTTCGAGGTGCTCATATCTTTCGATGAAGGCGCGCAGTTCGTCGCCCGCGCTGTCGGGAATTGCTCCCTCCGTCTTTCCTGCCATGCCTGGGTCCCTTTGCTGCCTGCCTGCGCGACAGGGTCATCCCTTATGGCCTCCGTTCCAACCCCGCAAGGCCACCGACGCCAGACGGCTCGGGGACTTGCCCAGACGACTGACCGGGTCTACTGGACCGCTGTCATGGCCAGTGCGCGGAGTGATGGATGGACTACCTGATCTGGGGGGGGGCTGCGCTCACGCTGACAGGCGTCGCCGGCATAGCCGGCACGATCATTGCCGTCGCCCGGGCCCGCAGAGCGGCCAGCGATGACGCGGCACTCAAGGACCGGCTGATGCGCATCCTGCCCTGGAACCTGGCCGCGCTTCTCGTCTCTTGCCTTGGCCTCATGTGCGTCGTGACCGGCGTCATCCTCGGGTAGTCCCCTGACCGGTCGGACCGGTCCGCAGGGCTGCACCCTGATCCTGCCCGGTCAAGACCGGCGACTGGTCGGCCCGACACAGTCAGGCCCTCTCACCGTCAGGGGTGTCGCGGCAGAAGGCATCGTGAAGGACCCCGAGGATCAGAAGCACACGCTGATCCGCGATCCGGTATCGCATTTGCCGTCCGTCACGCAGGCATGTGACAAGCCCTTCGACCCGCAGCCGGGCAAGCTGGCCCGAGACATAGGACTGGCTGGCACCCAGTGCCTGTTCAAGCTCACCGACCGATCGTTCTCCTGGCAGGAGCGCACAGAGCAGGCGCAGTCTTGCGGGATTGGACAGCACCTTCAGGAGTTCAGCCGCCTCTGCTGCTGCCCGATCAAGAGCGTAGGCATCGGTCGAGGTCAGTGACGAAGCCATGGCAGGGAGAATCTTTGCTGTGTCAAATGTCACATTACAATATTGAAATACCGAGAGACAAGTTTATGTTTCGGCGGCTTGGGAGGTGTCATGCGCGGGTGTCAGACGCGCCGCGCTGGCCGGATTGTCGTGAAGGTCGGGTCTGGATCAGAGGAGAAACGAACATGCCGCAGGAATGGCTCTGGGGCCTTGCAGGCGGAGCCATGATCGGCATCGCCGCGGCCCTGTTCCTCCTGGTGAACGGGCGCGTGATGGGTGCGTCAGGCATCCTTGGCGGGTTGGCAGACGGTACGACGAGGGGCGAGGCGGCACGGGAAGGCATGGCCTTTCTTGTCGGGCTTGTCGGTGTCCCGGCACTGATCGTCCTGGCCAGGGGGGGAGAGTCGACCCACGCAGGTGGTCACCTTGCCCTTTATATCGTGGCCGGGCTTCTGGTCGGGCTCGGTACCCGGCTTGCGAACGGCTGCACGTCCGGCCACGGCGTCTGCGGGATTTCGCGGCTTTCGGTCCGGGGCATCGTTGCGACAGTCGTTTATATCCTTGCAGGAGCATTCGCCGTGCTGCTGCTGCGCCAACTGACAGAGGCAATCTGATGCGGTCCGGGTTTGCAGCCATCGCCGGGGCCGTCTTCGGAACCGGTCTCTGGCTTTCCGGAATGACCGACACCACCAAGGTGCAGGGTTGGCTCGATGTCTTCGGAGACTGGGACCCGACGCTTGCCTTTGTGATGGGCGGCGCGATCATCCCGATGGTGTTTGCCTGGCGACTGACGACCGGGCGCAGACCTGCCCTTGGCGGAGCGTTCCCCGGACCGCCCGGCCAGGAGATCGACCGGGGCCTCGTGATTGGTTCAGTCCTCTTCGGGTTCGGTTGGGGATTGTCAGGGTTGTGCCCGGGACCGGCCGTCGCATCACTCAGCTGGGGAGGAACCGAAGGTATCGTCTTCTGTCTGGCAATGGTGGCGGGAATGCGGGCCGCTCCATCCGTCAGGACACAACTCGACGCGCGCTTTCGTCCGGTCTAGGGTCGCTGAGCGAGGAGGACGTCATGGATATCAGACACATCACACCGGACTATGCCGTATCGCCCCAGATCGAGCCGACCGACATACCGGAAATCGCAGCGGCAGGGTTTCGTACTGTCGTCTGCAACAGACCGGATGCCGAAGTTCCGGCCGAATTGTCCGCTGCCGTGATGCAGATTGCAGCCGAATCGGCAGGGCTTCGCTTTGTCGTCAATCCGGTCACCCACCAGACGCTCAACATGTCCATGGTCGAGACGCAGATGGCCGCCCTGGGAAATTCCGGGGGTCCGGTGCTGGCCTATTGCGCCTCGGGGACGCGTTCGTCCATCGTCTGGTCCCTGGGCATGGCCGGACAGATGCAGCCAGATGACATCATTTCTGCGACGGCAAAGGCCGGTTACGATCTGGGCGGATTGCGGCCGCGGCTCGTCGCCCTGCGGGACGCCACGGGATGATGGCGCTCCTGCCGCCCGGTCTTCGCGGGCATCCGGAACACCATCAGCCCGCGGCGAGTGGCGGCAGCATTTCTTCAAGCTGAGGCGGACGCGGGTGCGAGAGCCTCACCGCCCGCATGCCCCCCATCTGGCCAAGCTTGCCCGGGCCAACAGGCACGCCGCCCGGTCCTTCGACCTTGACCGATGACACTGTCACCCCCGGAAGCGGCACGACCTGCCCGACCGTGAAGCCTTCAACCTCTCCCAATGTCAGTGTCCTTCGGTGCAGGATCGCGTCAAGCCGGCACGGGGCGTCCATGACAGCCCGGTGCAATGCTGCCGACCAGTTGCGGTTTGGCACCGCCTGAAGGCTGGCTTCGGCCGGAGGAGCCCGCCACGGCACCGCGAGCATCAGGCCTGCCTGACGATCCGGCAAGCCGAAGTCGAGCGACAGGCGAACCATCCGGTAGCGGATGTCCGGAAGAGCGAGAGCCACAGCATGGCGGTTCGCGTAGCGTCCCAGGATGCCCAGTCCCGCAATCGTGCGCGCAAAGCTGCCGTCTTCGGCTTCGGCCCTGAGTTCCGCAAGAAAGTGATGCACGAAAGGTTCCGACATGGCGAGGTCTGCCGTCGTCGGGTCACGCTGGGCAACGGTCTGCGGCAAAAGCCGACCCACCGTCTGCATTTCGATCAGCGCACCAACGGTTTCACCATCAAGGGCCATGACACCCTCGGGTCCGGCGGTCGCGCCGATGATGACCAGAAGCTGCCCGTTTCCCAGGCCGGCAACAAGGTCGTCCAGCGACGTCTCGGTCAGTTCGACGCCGAGAACGACAAGGGGAACCCCTGCCCCACGGTCAGCCGCCCGGATCGCCGCCTGACGGAACAGACGCGTGGGCAGCGCCGCTTCGGCCGGCGCAAGTGGCTGAGAGCGCAGCATCCGCCGCAAGCCCGCATTCGCCACCGCCACCTTCATCGCAGATCACGCCTTGTGCACTCCCAGGTGAATACCTCCCTAACGCGCTATGCTGAACAAAGGGTTGACACCCCTCCCGGCAGTCCTCTTCACCATCCCGGGATCATGGCCATTGCGGCGACCTGCCCTGTCTGCATCAGCGACCGCCGGGAAAAGGGCCGGTCTGCGTCAATCAACCGTAAACCTTCTGTGGAAATCGTCTTTGCGCCTTAGGGGCCCCTTTACCTGTCTTGCGCTACTCATGCGTGGTGAAAGGGGTGTGCGCGCGCTGCAGGGATGCAAGATCTGTCGCCCTGCGAAAACGCAAGCAAGATGAGGGTACCATGTTGGCCTTGACCACTGGACAGACGGGTGCATCGGTCTCTCCCGTCTATGCACAGGACCTGCGACCGACTGCCGATGCCGCGGCAACGCGACATCAGGCTGAACCTGCGGTTCCCGTCTCCGTACCGCCGGCAGCGCTGCTTCCTCCGGTCGCACCGCCCAGCGCGGCGGCACGGGCCGAAATGGGGCGGAGCCTTCTGGCTGCCGTGGCAGTCACAGGCTCGAACATTCAGGGGGGGGATGAGCGGCGCCTGAAGCCCTGGGGCATCGCCATGCTCCCTGCCGAACAGCCCAAGGCGGCTGCCGGAGAGCAGGCGCAGGACGCGACGGCAACCGGCCCTTCTCCCGCCCTCGAGCCTGCTGGCGGGAACCGCGACATCCCTGACCAGGTCTGAGGTCACGGATCGTCCCGACCGGACCGGGGCGCCCGAGTCAACGACAGCCCGACCGGGTTGGTCGACGGCTCTGGTGGACGATCCGGCCAAAGACGAAGTCTCCCTCGCCCGGATTTCAGATGTGCCATAACGGCCTTGATGCCGGGCAGGCCGGCGATTGCCACACCGCCCGGGCCGGTCGATCGTGACGTGCTGTCGCCCGGCCTTGCCGACCGATTCGGTCTGTCCCTGCGTGGGCCCGGGGCCGCGCCTCGATTGCTGCACCATCATGTCAGGACGAAGTCACCCCATCCAGAGCCGGCCGGACAGGCGCCCCCTGCCGTCGCCGGCTCACGCATCCCTTCCGATCATGCGCGGGAGCTGGTCCGAAACCGCCACCGCCGCTTTCATGCCAGACGCCGATGCCCTATAAGATCGAAAGCTTGCAACCGGTGGCCGAAGAAACGGTGCCGGGCAATAAGGCAGGCCGAGGGCCGGGGACACAGATGAGCACAGAAAACTCTCACGACAGGGACGTCAGGTTTATCCGCGCGCTTGCGGAACTCCTGCGCGAGAATGACCTCACGGAATTGCAGGTCCGGCGCAGCTACGGTGAACATGACAGTCTCAAGGTCAGGGTCAGCCGTCTGTCGCCTGCCCTGGCGGTCCAGGCCGCAGCAGTTGCCCCGTCCTCTCCTGTCATCGTTCCGTCCGGGATGATTGCCCCTCCGGTTGCGTCCCAATCCGACGATCCGGCAGCGCATCCGGGTGTCGTGACCTCGCCCATGGTCGGAACCGTCTATCTTCAGCCTGAACCCGGATCGCAGCCATTCGTCACCGCCGGCCAGACCGTGAAGGAAGGCGATACCCTGCTGATCATCGAGGCGATGAAGACCATGAACCAGATACCTGCGCCGCGCGCGGGCACGGTCCGGCGGATCCTGATCGAGGACGGCGCACCTGCCGAATACGGCGCGCCGCTCATGATCATCGAATATTGCTTGGGGATGTTCGACAAGATCCTCATCGCCAACCGTGGCGAAATCGCACTGCGGGTCGTTCGGGCGGCGCGCGAAATGGGAATCGCATCAGTCGCGGTTCATTCCACCGCCGATGCCGATGCCATGCATGTTCGCATGGCTGACGAGGCCATCTGCATCGGGCCGCCTCCGTCATCGGCATCATATCTGAGCTTTCCCGCCATCATCTCTGCCTGCGAAATCACCGGGGCGCAGGCCATCCACCCCGGTTACGGTTTCCTGTCCGAAAATGCCGCCTTCGTTCAGGTCGTCGAAGATCACGGACTGACGTTCATCGGGCCGCGCGCCGAACATATCCGGATCATGGGCGACAAGATCACGGCCAAGGAAACTGCGAAATCGCTGGGAATCCCGGTTGTGCCGGGGTCTGACGGGGGGGTGCCTACGCTTGGTGACGCAAGGCGGGTGGCTGAGGGGATCGGTTATCCTGTCATCATCAAGGCAACGGCCGGAGGTGGCGGTCGGGGCATGAAGGTTGCCCGCGACGCATCCGACCTTGAAACCGCTTTCCGCACGGCACGCGCCGAAGCCAAAGCGGCCTTCGGCAATGACGAGGTCTATATCGAGAAATACCTCAGCACCCCCCGGCATATCGAAATCCAGGTCTTTGGCGATGGCCGGGGACAGGCCGTGCATCTGGGGGAGAGAGACTGTTC
>JBEIDZ010000103.1:0-8203 GCA_040383215.1 Paracoccaceae bacterium
ATCTACCGCGCGGCGGATCTTGCCCCAATGCGCGTCAGTCCATTCGGCAGACTGATGTTCGGGTGCCCTGAAGCGCCCCTCATAGGTCAGGATCAGCGCCGAATCGAGGATCCCGTCCGCCACGGACTCGAGGGTCAGGACTTCCCAGAGGCGGGTATCGGAATAGAGCCCGGCCCCGACCCGCGCATCAAGAAAGCGGGTGATCACCCGGCTGTCGTGAATCGCAGGACCCTCGTCCCGGATCAGCACAGGGATGCGCCCGGTCGGATTGGCCGCGATCACTGCCGGGTCAGAGGCGAGCGGCGATGTAGTAACGTTCACTTCCTCGACATCTGCCAGCTGCCCGGTTTCGCGCAGCGTCACGCGGACCTTGCGGGAATAGGGCGAAGGGGGGGACATCAGCAGGCGCATGGATCACTCCTGGACACGGGACAAGTTGTCGGGATGGCAATGACAGCCGATCAGGTGGTCGTTGACCATGCCCGTCGCCTGCATGAAGGCATAGACGATCGTCGGCCCACAGAAGCCGAAACCCGCGGCGCGCAGGTCGCGGGCGATCCGCTCCGCGACAGGTGTCGTCACCGGCACCTGGTCTGGTTGCGACCAGCGGTTCACCTGCGGCGCTCCGCCGGCGCGCGACCACAGGAAGTCTGCGAAACCTTCGCGCTCTTCGATTGAAAGAAAGGCCCGCGCATTGCCGATCGTCGCCTCGATCTTGCCATGGTGGCGCACGATCCCGGGATCGGCCAGACAACGGGCGACCTCTGCCTCGCCCCAGCCGGCGATGACCGCAGGATCGAACCCGGCAAAGGCCGTGCGGAACGCATCGCGCTTGCGCAGGATGGTGATCCAGGACAGCCCTGCCTGAAATCCGTCAAGCACGAGTTTCTCCCATAGCGCCCGCCCGTCATGCTCCGGCACACCCCATTCGGTGTCGTGA
Organism: Paracoccaceae bacterium; assembly: GCA_040383215.1. Classification (GTDB taxonomy): domain Bacteria; phylum Pseudomonadota; class Alphaproteobacteria; order Rhodobacterales; family Rhodobacteraceae; genus JBEIDZ01. The sequence continues at coordinate 941 of JBEIDZ010000103.1, forward strand.
TACGCACAGTAAAGCGGGTCAGTCCCGCACCAGCCACACCGTTCCATGCCCCCTCGTGAAAACAGGTGGGAATTGAAACGAATCCCCTGTTTCATTCAATCTTAGCCGCTTTACCCGACCATGTGCCAAGACAACGGGTCCCGTGAGGCACATGAATGGAAGCACGGCTGGACATCACTCCGGAAGAGGGCTGGCCGCGCGACCCCTTCGACTATGTCATATCCAGTCGCGACCGGGACATCGGTGCCCTTGTCGCCGATGCCCTCGGGCGCGACCGTGTCCAGCTTGCCTTTCAGCCGGTGATGACGGCATCCATCCCCCAACGCACCGCCTTTCACGAAGCCTTCATCCGGCTTCTTGACGGACAGGGCCGTATCCTGCCGGCACGGTCCTTCATCACGCAAATCGAAGACACGGCGACCGGCCGCGATATCGACTGTGCCAGCCTCGGGCTCGGGCTCGACATGCTGTCCCTGCATCCCCGCCTCCGCCTTGCCATCAACATGTCGGCCCGCTCGATAGGTGACGGGAAGTGGCGACACATCCTTCAGGATCGTCTTGGGGCTTCACCCGACATCGGACCTCGCCTCATCCTGGAAATCACCGAAGCATCCACCATGCTCCTGCCCGAAATCGTGACCCGTTTCATGGGGGAAATGCAGCCGCGGGGCGTCTGCTTCTCGCTTGACGATTTCGGTGCAGGCCTGATTGCCTTCCGCCACCTTCGTGACTTCCTCTTCGACATGGTCAAGATCGACAGCATTTTCGTGCGCGGGATCGACACATCGGCCGACAACCAGGCCCTGGTCACGGCGCTCGTGAACGTTGCCCGCCAGTTTGACATGCTCACCATCGCCGAAGGCGTGGAGACGGAAGGCGAAGCCATCTTCCTTCGCAAGATCGGCGTGGATTGCCTCCAAGGTTACCTCTTCGGTATCCCGAAAGCCACGCTCTGACACCGCCGCAGATCGGCCATGCAACCGCGGTAAGCGGATCGAATCACGTTGCCCGAGGGGGTGGCTCTCCCTTATGAGGCTGTCACGCATTCCGCCCGTTTCAGGTGATGCAGTGCCCCGCCAGGAGTCCTCCCATGACCAAAGTCGTCATCGCATCCGCAGCCCGGACCGCCGTCGGTTCCTTCGGCGGCGCCTTCGCCAACACCCCGGCCCATGACCTTGGTGCCGCCGTCCTGTCCGAAGTCGTCGCCCGCGCAGGCATCGAAAAGGCCGAAGTCAGCGAGACCATCCTTGGCCAGGTCCTGACCGCCGCCCAGGGCCAGAACCCTGCCCGTCAGGCCCACATCAATGCCGGTCTGCCGCAGGAAAGTGCGGCCTGGGGCATCAACCAGGTATGCGGCTCAGGCTTGCGGGCCGTCGCCCTTGGCGCCCAACACATCATGCTCGGTGATGCCGCCATCGTCGCCGCCGGCGGGCAGGAGAACATGACACTCTCTCCCCACGCCGCACACCTGCGCGCGGGCGTCAAGATGGGCGACGTCTCCTATATCGACACGATGATCCGCGACGGTCTCTGGGATGCCTTCAACGGCTACCACATGGGCCAGACGGCCGAAAACGTGGCCAGCCGCTGGCAGATCACGCGCGAGGCGCAGGACGAATTCGCCGTCGCCAGCCAGAACAAGGCCGAAGCCGCCCAGAAAGAGGGCCGCTTCCGCGAGGAGATCGTTCCCTTCGTCGTCCGCACGCGCAAGGGCGACATCGCCGTCGACAGCGACGAATACATCCGCCACGGCGCCACGCTTGACTCGGTCGCCAAGCTCCGCCCCGCCTTTGCCAAGGATGGCAGCGTCACCGCCGGCAACGCCAGCGGCCTGAACGACGGCGCCGCCGCCGTCCTGCTCATGTCCGAGGATGAAGTCGCCCGGCGCGGAATCGAACCGCTCGCCCGCTCGCCTCCTACGCGACGGCCGGCCTGGACCCCGCGATCATGGGCATGGGCCCCGTCCATGCCAGCCGCAAGGCGCTCCAGAAGGCAGGCTGGACGGTCGCAGACCTCGACCTCGTCGAAGCGAACGAAGCCTTTGCCGCCCAGGCCTGTGCAGTGAACAAGGACATGGGCTGGGACCCGGCCATCGTGAACGTCAACGGCGGGGCCATCGCCATCGGCCACCCCATCGGCGCCTCGGGCGCGCGGGTGCTCAACACGCTCCTCTTCGAGATGAAGCGCCGCGGCGCGAAGAAAGGTCTCGCCACGCTCTGCATCGGCGGCGGCATGGGCGTGGCCCTCTGCGTCGAACGCTGAGTCCGCCAGTTCTTCCCTGCCTCACCTGGCCGCCCGAGACCCGACACCTCAACCCCAGTTCCAAAGGACCATCGCATGCCCCGAACAGCCCTTGTCACCGGCGGGTCACGCGGCATCGGTGCCGCCATCTCGCGCGCGCTCCTCGCCGAAGGCCATGTGGTCGCCGCCACCTATGCCGGCAATGACGAGGCGGCCCGCGCCTTTACCGCCGCGACCGGCATCCGCACCTACAAATGGAACGTGGCCGATTACGACGCCTCCGCCGCCGGCGTGGCAAAGGTCACCGCCGAACTTGGCCCGATCGGCATCCTCGTCAACAACGCGGGCATCACCCGCGACGCGCCCTTCCACAAGATGACGCCCCAGCAGTGGCACGAGGTGATCGACACGAACCTCACCGGGCTTTTCAACATGACGCACACCGTCTGGCCCGGCATGCGCGACCGCAAGTTCGGCCGCGTGATCAACATCTCCTCGATCAACGGGCAGAAGGGCCAGTTCGCCCAGGCCAACTATGCCGCCGCCAAGGCCGGCGACATCGGCTTCACCAAGGCGCTGGCGCAGGAGGGGGCGCGCGCCGGGATCACCGTCAACGTCGTCGCCCCCGGCTACATCAATACCGAGATGATGAGCACCATCCCCGAGAAGGTGATGAACGAGGTCATCCTGCCGCAGATTCCCGTCGGCCGGCTGGGCGAGGCGGACGAGATCGCCCGTTGCGTCGTCTTTCTCGCCTCGGATGCGGCCGGCTTCATCACCGGCTCCACGCTCTCGGCCAATGGCGGGCAGTACATGAGTTAAGCCGCGAGAGGGCTGCCGTCTCGCGCAGTCCAAGGGCCCGGACAAGTATCCGGGCCGCCGCGGTTCCGGGCCGGGCTCCGGGGAGGGGAGCCCGGCCCCTCTTGTTCCGGGAACACCGCCGCGTAGGGTGGGTGAAACCCACGGTCACCAACCCTTCGCCAAGGACGCCACCGCCCATGACGCGCCGCACCGCCACACTTATCGGCTTCGGCGCGGTCGTGCTCTGGTCACTTCTGGCACTGCTGACCGTCCGGTCCGCGCCAGTGTCGCCGCTCCTGCTCAATGCGCTGACCTTCGCAATCGGCGGCGCGGTCGGCCTCATCTGGGTCCTCGCGACCGGCAGCCTCCGCCAGCTCGGGCGCATCTCGTGGAAAGTCTATGCCTTCGGTACCGCAGGCCTCTTCGGCTATCATCTGCTCTACTTCACTGCGCTCCGCCTCGCCCCCGCAGCCGAGGCCGGTCTCATCGCCTATCTCTGGCCGCTGCTGATCGTGCTCTTCTCGGGCCTCCTGCCCGGTGAACGCCTTGCGCCCGGCCATGTGGCCGGCGCTCTCGTGGCCTTCGCCGGGGCTGCGCTTGTCGTCACCGCGGGGTCCGGCGCGGGGACTGCGCATAACGCCCCTGCGGGTTTCGCGCTCGCCTTCCTCTGCGCGCTCACCTGGGCCGGCTATTCGGTGATCTCCCGCCGTCTCGGCACTGTGCCCACGGCCAGCGTCGCCGTCTTCTGCCTCGCCACCGCCGTGCTCTCCGCGCTCGCCCACCTTGCTCTCGAAGATGCGGCATGGCCTTCGGGCGGAACCGGCTGGGGCGCAGTCATTGCGCTGGGACTCGGCCCCGTGGGCCTCGCCTTCTTCCTCTGGGATATCGGTGTGAAACGCGGCGACATCCAGTTGCTCGGCGTCGCATCCTATGCCGCGCCGCTGCTCTCGACGATCGCACTCATCCTCGGAGGGTCGGCCCGCCCCTCCTTCGTGCTGCTCCTGGCAGCAGTCCTCGTCGCCGCAGGCGCCGCGCTTGCCACAAGGGCAAGCGCGCGCCGCAGGGTCAGTGCGTCGACAGACGCGTGATTTCCTCTTTCAGCTGCAGCTTCTGCTTCTTCAGCTTCGCGATCTCGAGATCGTCGCTCCCGGGGTGGCGCTGCGCCGCCTCCACCTGGTCAGACAGGTTCTGGTGCTTCCTCTTCAATTCCTGCAGGTGCGAACTCAGGCTCATGCCGTTCCTCCTTCGGTGTTGAATCACCATGACAGGATTCGACCACACATTCGCAGCCCTGTCACGCGGCAGGGCAGCACAGCCCCGCCACGGCCAGCCTAGATGCCGAAAAGTTGACGAAGGGTTAATCGCGCCAGTCCAGGGCGACGCCATCCCGCAGCACCGCCGCAATCGCGGGGTGAAAATCCGGCACCTCCGGGACATGCCTTTCCCCTTCGTGCAGGCAGAGCGGAAAAAGAAGACGAAACATGGACTTGTCCCCTTTCCTCGCTCTCAAAAGGAACAGGTCTGCCGATCGCCCGGACCGTGCGGCGAGCGGCAACACCGTCACAGCCCCCAGCCGGTCGTCGATTGCCGCCACGACTTCGGGCAGCCGCGCCATCCGCTGCACCATCCAGAGCCGCCCACCGGGCAGCAGACGCCGCGTTGCAGCATCAACCCAGGCCACGATCGGCGCCTCTCCGCTCACGGCCAGGTCGCGCCCCGCATCCGCCGATCCGGTCCCCCTGCCGCGGTCAAGATAAGGCGGGTTCATCAACACATGGTCGAACCGCAGCTCCCGCAAAGCCGCCGGCATCCGCCGAACATCGCCGTCGTGCACGCGCAAGCCCACCCCGCTCTCGACCGCATTCCGCCGCGCCAGCCCGGCATATGCGGGCTGCACCTCTAGGCCGTGGAGATCGAGCCCGTTCACCCGCGCGCCCAGACACAGGATCGCCGCCCCCGCTCCGCAGCCCAGGTCGAGCACCCTTTGCCCCGCCTTCGCCGTCACGCTCGCCGCCAGCAACACCGGATCGCTTCCCGCGCGATAGCCTCGTTCGGGCTGCCACAGCACGACCCTGCCGCCCAGAAACGCATCCCGCGTCAGACCTGGCTCAGCGTCCGAAGTCGATCCCATTGTCCCGCATCGCCCGTTCGGCCGCCGCCAGATCGGCCTCGATCACCATGAGCCGGCGCGGCAGGATTCCCAGAGAGCCGTCAAGGATGCTCATGTGGACGTCCAGTTCGAACCACTCTATATCCTCGCCGTCCAGAAGTGCCTTGGCAAAGGCCATGACAGTGGGGTCGGTCGTGCGCAAAAGCTCTTTCATGACCCGACGTTACGACGCATGGGGACGGATGTCGATCAAGGGTGCCTCGAAATGAGCCTGGACACGGCCGAGACACGGCCGATGGAACAGCTGTCGGCCCATCTGGCCGCCGACCTTCAGGCCGTGAACGCCATGATCCGCACGCGCATGGCGTCTGAAAACGCTCCCCGTATTCCCGAAGTCACTGCTCATCTGATCGAGGCGGGAGGCAAACGGCTGCGTCCTGTCCTGACGCTCGCCGCCGCGCGGATGTGCGGCTACGACGGACCCTACCACATCCACCTCGCGACTACGGTCGAGTTCATCCACACCGCCACGCTCCTGCACGACGATGTCGTGGACGACAGCAAACAGCGCCGCGGCCGTCCCACGGCCAATCTGCTCTGGGACAATTCCTCCAGCGTCCTTGTGGGCGACTATCTCTTTGCCCGCTCCTTCCAGCTCATGGTCGAAACCGGCTCTCTGCGCGTACTCGACATCCTTGCCAATGCTGCCGCCACCATCGCCGAAGGTGAGGTGCTGCAACTCACCGCCGCCCGCAACCTCGAGACGACTGAAGACATCTACCTCAAGGTCGTCCGCGGCAAGACGGCCGCACTTTTTGCTGCCGCGACCCAGGTTGGCGGGGTAATCGCGGGCACCGATGCGGCGACCGAATCTGCGCTCTTTGCCTATGGCGATGCGCTCGGTGTCGCATTCCAGATCGCCGACGACCTGCTGGACTACAGCGGCACCGCCGCCATCGGCAAGAATACCGGCGACGACTTTCGCGAAGGCAAGCTGACACTCCCCGTGATCCGCGCCATCGCCGCCGCCTCGCCCGAGGAACGCGCCTTCTGGTCCCGCACCATCGGCCGCGGTCGGGTCGAGGGTGGCGATCTCGATCACGCCCTCGCCTTGCTTGCCCGCCACGGCACGCTTGCCTCGACCCGGCTCACCGCGCTCGACTGGGCCGACCGCGCCCGGACCGCGCTCGCACCGCTTCCGCCCCGTCCCCTGCGCGACATGCTGACCGACCTCGCCGATTACGTCGTCGCCCGGATCAGCTAAGTATCGGCGCCGCCACCACCCACCAGTCTGGCCGTCTCCGACCGATCTCAGCCGCGGCAAGTCTCGCGGCCTCCATGTCCGCGGTCAGACCCACACAGGTCGCCCCCGACCCCGACATCACTGCAAAATCCACCTTCGGCTGTCGGCCCAGCAGCGCCAGCGCCTCTGTTACACCCGGCGCAAGTGCTTCCGCAGGAACCTGCAAGTCGTTCCGCGTGCCCCGCAGCCAGTCCACAAATCCCCGGTAGTCCATCCCCCCGCGAGGCGCGGGCAACGGAGAGTTGTCGCGGCGGGCAAGCCGCGCAAAGACGCCTGCCGTCGGCACCTCCACCCGCGGATTGACCAGCACCAGCGCCATCGGCGGCAGTGCCGGGACAGGGTCAACCCGTTCGCCGATCCCCCGCATCCGCTGCGGGCGCGGCGCAGCCAGACAGACCGGCACATCCGCACCAAGCGCAAGCATCGCCGGATCGTCCGGCCCCGGACATACCACACCCCACACCGCCGACAACAGCCGCAGCGCCGCGGCGGCATCCGACGAGCCCCCGCCGATCCCTGCCGCATGCGGCAGGTTCTTGCACAGATCGATCCGGCCCCGCGCCGCGATGCCGTGCCTGTCCGCCAGCATCTGGGCTGCCCGCAGTACCAGATTGCGCCCGTCCACCGGGACACCCGCTGCAAACGCCCCCCCGACCGTCAGCGAAAGCATGTCCGCCCCCGTCACCGTCAGGACATCGCCCACCCCGGCAAAGACCACCAGCGAATCAAGCAGGTGATAGCCGTCTTCCCGCCGCCCCGTGACATGCAGGGCAAGGTTGACCTTCGCCGGGGCAAAGCCCGGCCCTAC
>JBEIDZ010000104.1:0-8202 GCA_040383215.1 Paracoccaceae bacterium
CGGCGCCGGTCTTTGGCCTTGGCGCGCCGGATGCGCCGCAATTCTCGCCGCTTGCCGTGGCGGTCGCGCTGCGCCCGCCCGCGCGCGATCCGCGGCTGGCCGAACAGGCCTCGACCCGGCCGCCGGCGCCCGCGCCGCGCGGCGCGCTCTGCGGCATCCGGGGGATCGAGGGCGAGGTGATTGCCGCGATCCGCGGCTCGGGCGGCTGCGGCGTGGCCGAGCCGGTGCGCGTGGTCTCGGTCGCGGGTGTGCGGCTGTCGACCGCGGCGACGGTGAATTGCGAGACGGCGGCCGCGCTGTTCGAATGGGTGCAGGATGTGGCGCAACCGCAGCTGAACAACCGGCTGGCCCGGATCGAGACGATGGGCTCCTACGACTGCCGGCCGCGCAACAACCAGGCGGGGGCGCGGCTGTCAGAGCACGGCAAGGGGCGCGCGATCGACATCGGCGGTTTCGTCCTGAGTTCGGGCGAGCGGATCACGGTGCTGAGGGACTGGGGCAGCCGCGCCTGGGGCGAGACGCTGCGCGCCATGCACCGCAACGCCTGCGGCATCTTCGGCACCGTGCTCGGGCCGAATGCAAACCGGGCCCATGCCAACCATTTCCATTTCGACACCGCCGCCTATCGGAGCGGGGCCTATTGCCGCTGATGGCTCAGGGCGCGGCGTAGAGCGCGGGTGCTGCGCCGAGCGGCACGGGGCCGAGGCGCATCTGGCCCGCGTCGAAGACGAGCGGCGCGGTCAGATCTGCCCCGCCGCCCGCCATGAGCGCGCCCGCCCGTTCGGCCAAGGTGGCGATCTGCGCGGGGACCAGCCCTGCGGCCACGGCGAAGGAAAGCGCCCCGCGCCAGTCGCGCACGGTGAGGTTGACCGTGCCCGTGGGCACGCCCGCCGCGTCGAGCGTGAGCGCGCCTTCGGCCGAAAGCCCGGTTGCGCCAAGGTCAACGACCGCCTGGCGCAGGGTCAGGGCCGTCAGGCGCGCATCGGGGCGCAGCGCGCGGTCGATGGGCTGGTCGAGCGTCAGTGCCGCGTCGACCCGGAGCGCCGGCACCGTCTGCGCCAGGGCGCCGAGCCCCGGCGCGGAGAGGGTGATGTCGCGGCCCTCGATCCAGAGGTCGTAGTCGGCGGGGCCGGTGGCGGACTGGCGCAAGGCCATGAGCAGGCCGGCGAGCCCGGCCTGCCAGCCGCTATCGCCCGCAAGCGTGAGCGGGCCGGATTCGAGCGTGACATTGTCCAGCGGCATGGCGGGCGAGAGGCCGACCCGGCCGCTGGCGCGCATCGCCTCGGCGCGGATGCCGACTTCCTCGCGGGGCAGGATCAGGGTCTGTTCGGCGGGAAAGAGGGCGATGACCTCGTTCGGTCTGTAGGAGAGGGCGAAGAGTTCGAGCGTGGGCGCCGTCCAACCGACGCCCGTCGCGGGGTCGCGCAGGCGCGGGGCGGTGATGGTGGTATCGAAGCGCGCGGGAAAGCCGCGCGTCGCGATGCCCTCATGCGTCGCCTCGATCCCTTCGGCCTGCAGCTGGGCAAAGGCGGCCGCGGTGCCGCGGTTCAGCGCCTCGTGTCCCGCAAACCAGTAGCCGCCGAAGAGGAGGGCGAGCACCGCCACCAGTCCGAGAAGAAAACGCATCGCTGGTCCCTTTCGCCTGCGCGCAGAAACGCTATCCCTTGCCCATCTAACGGCAGGATGGCGCAAGGACCAGTGCGATGGACCTCTGGGTGTTCGGATACGGATCGCTTCTCTGGGACCCGGGCTTTGCCCCGGCCGAGCGGCTGCCGGCGCAGCTGGCGGACTGGCACCGCAGTTTCTGCATGCTCTCGGTCCATCACCGTGGGACGGAAGCCGAGCCGGGGCTCGTGCTCGCGCTTGATGCCGCGCCGGGGGCGGAATGCCGCGGCGCGGCGCTGCGCGTGGCGGCGGGCGAGGAGGCAGAGGTGACGGAGATGCTGCGGGCGCGCGAGCTCGTCTCTTCAGCCTATGTCGAGCGGATGTTGCCGGTGACGCTCGCGGACGGGCGCGCGGTGGGGGCCCGGACCTATGTGATCGATCCCGGCCACCGACAATATTGCCGGCTGGACCTCGAGACGCAGGCGCGGATGATCGCGCGCGCGCGCGGCGGGCGGGGGCTGAACCGCGACTATCTCTACGCGACCGCGGCGCATCTGACCGAAGAGGGCATGGGCGAGGGTGACCTCGACTGGCTGGTGACCCGTGTCCGCGCCCTCACGTCCGGTCACGGGGATATGTGATCGCCGATATTTCGGTTGGCCTTCCGGGACACCACCTCTATGGTCGCGCCAACCCTGCCACAACAAGGGATGGCGCGCCGTGAGCGAGCGAAGGGACCCCGAGGCCGAGACACATTTCTCCCAGCCTGTCCGCCAGATCAGCCTGATGCTGATCGTGATGGCGCTGGTCGCGGGCGGGTTCTATGTCGGCTTCAGCACGATCGTCGCGATCTTCTGGACCAATCCCTATCTCAACGGGCTGATCCTGACCGTCTTCGTGCTGGGCGTGCTCTCGTGCTTCCGGCAGGTGTGGCAACTGATGAATTCGGTCTCGTGGATCGAGGCCTTCGCCCGCCATGCGCCCGGCAACGAGCTTGCCAACGTGCCGGGCCTTCTGGCGCCTCTGGCAATGCTCCTGCGGTCGCGCGGGGCGCGGATGCAGATGTCGTCGAGTTCCGCCCGCTCGATCCTCGATTCGGTGAGCCAGCGGATCGACGAGGATCGCGAGATCACGCGCTATCTTGGCAATACGCTGATCTTTCTGGGGCTTCTGGGCACCTTCTACGGCCTGGCAACGACTGTTCCGGCGCTTGTCGAGACGATCCGCTCGCTCAACGTCGAAAGCAACGAGAGCGGGGCGGAGATTTTCACCCGGCTGCAGGCGGGGCTCGAATCCCAGCTGGGCGGGATGGGGACGGCCTTCTCCTCGTCGCTTCTTGGCCTGGCGGGGTCTCTGGTGATCGGGCTTCTGGAGCTTTTCGCAGGGCACGGGCAGAACCGCTTCTACAACGAGCTCGAGGACTGGCTGTCGTCGATGACACGGGTCAGCCTTGCGGCCGAGGATGGCGGCGGGTCGGGCGAGGGCGGCGCGATCATGGCACAGATCGCCGACCAGCTGGGCGAACAGCTCGAAAAGCTGCAGATGATCTTCAGCCAGAGCGACTTTGCGCGCAGCCAGATCGACGGCAAGCTTGACGGGCTGACCGAAGCGATCGGGCGGCTGGCCGACCGCATCGATATCGGCGAGACGGCGGGCGCGCTTGCGCGCGTGGCCGAGGGCCAGGAGCGGCTGGTCAAGGTCCTGGGCGAGCGCACGGGCGACGGGATCGACGCGGAAAGCCGGATGCGGCTGCGGTCGATCGACGTACAGCTTCTGCGCATCCTCGAGGAGATTTCGGCAGGGCGGCAGGAAACCGTGGCCGACCTGCGCGGCGAGATCGCGTCGCTGTCGCGGGTGATGCGCGCCGCCCGCTATGGCGGCGGCGGCACGCAGGGCTAGGCCATGGCATTGCAGCGCGGCGGACGGCGCGGGGGCGGGCATTCGGCGACGATCTGGCCGGGCTTCGTTGATGCGATGACGGGGCTGCTTCTGGTCCTGATGTTCGTGCTGACGATCTTTACCGTGGTGCAGTTCGTGCTGCGCGACGAGATTTCCGGCCAGCAGGACCGGCTGGCCGCGCTGACCACCGAGGTTGCGACGCTTGCCTCGGCGCTGGGGCTCGAGCAGGACCGGGCGACCGCGCTCGAGGGCGACCTTGCGCAGGCCAACGAGATGTCGGCCGCGCAGGCCGCTCTGATCGCCACACTGACGGCCGAGAGGGATGAGAATGCCCTTGCCCTGGCCGAGGCCGAGACGAGGATCACCGGCTTCGAGGCGCAGGTCGCAGGTCTTCTGGCCGAGCGGACGGACCTGCAGGCGACAGTCACGGGGCTCGAGGCCAAGCGGGCGGGGCTGATGACCGAGCAGGAGGCGCTCACGCTCGCGCTCGCGACGGCGCGCAGCGAGATCGATGCGGCGGCTGAGGAGGCGCGGCTGGCCGCCGCCCGGCGCGAGGCGATGGAGACGCTGATCACGCGGCTGCAGAGCGAGACCGCCGCGCAAGGGCAGCAGATCAGCGATCTGGAGGCGCAGAAGCTGCTTGATGCCGCCGCGGCCGAGGCGCTGCGGGCCGAACTTGCCGATTCGGATGCGGAACTGACAGCGATGACGCTCGCGCTTGAGGAGCAGCGGCGCAAGGCGGAAGAGACGCTAACACTGCTGGCCGCGGCCGAGGCGGCGCGCGCCGATCTGGATGTGCGCCTCGCGGCAACGATCCTGGCCCGCGACAGGGCCGAGGCCGATCTGGCGGAGGCGCTTGAAGGGTCGGCGGGCCTGGACGCCCGGCTTCTGGCAGCGCTGTCGTTGCAGGAGACGACGGCGGCGGAGCTTGCTGCGGCGCAGGCTGCGCTCGATGCCGCTGAAGCGGGGCAAGCGGCACTGACCGAAGAACTTGCCACGGCGCGGGCCGATCTGGAGACCCGGCTTGCCGCGGCGCTGGCAGTGGGCGAACTGGCCGCCGGCGACCTTGCAGCGGCGCGGGCCGCGCTCGACGCCGCGCTGGCAGAGGCAGAGACGGACCGGTCGGCCCTGCAGGAGCGGTTGACGCAGGCACTGCTTGCACAAAGCGCGCTCAGGGCCGAGCTTGCGGCGCGCGCGGCGCTCGATAACCCCGATCAGATTGCTGATCTGGAAAGCCAGCTTGCCGCCGCGCTGGCCGCGCGCGACAGCGCCGTTGAGGATCGCCGCAATGCCGAGACCGAGGCCGACGATCTGGCCGCGCGGCTGGCTGCGGCGCTCGAGCCGGGCGGGGCGAGCGACCGGGCCGATGCGCTGGCTGCCGAGGCGGCCGATCTGCGCGCGGAACTCGCCGCCGCGCTGGCCGCACGCGACCAGGCCGAGACGGATGCGACGGTTGCCGCGACCGAGGCCGAGCGGCAGGCAGCACTTCTGGCCGCGGCGCAGGAGGCGCTGTCCTCGGAAGAGGCGCTCTCGGCCGAAAGCCAGCGGCAGGTTGCGCTTCTGAACGAACAGGTGGCCGCGCTCAGGGTGCAGGTCGGCCAGTTGCAGGCGCTGCTTGATCTGGCCGAGACCGAGGATGCCGAGGCGCAGGTGCAGATCGAATCGCTTGGCGCGCAGCTCAACACTGCACTGGCCCGGGCAGCGGCCGAGGAACGGCGGCGGGCCGAACTCGAGGAGGCCGAGCGCGTGCGGCTCGAGGCCGAGACCGAGCGGCTGACCGCCGAGGCTCAGGACCTTGCGCGTTACCGGTCGGAGTTCTTCGGACGGCTGCGCGACGTGGTCGCGGGTCAGGAAGGAATCAGGATCGAGGGCGACCGGTTCGTTTTTTCGTCGGAAGTTCTGTTCGCCCCGGGGCAGGCCGAATTGTCGCCAGCCGGACAGGCCGAACTTGCCGCAGTGGGGTCACTCTTGCGGACCATTGCGCAGGAGATACCGCCCGGGATCGACTGGGTGATCCGGGTCGACGGCCATACCGACAACGTGCCGCTGTCAGGAACGGGGCAGTTCGCCGACAACTGGGAACTGAGCCAGGCGCGGGCGCTGTCGGTCGTGCGTTATCTGATCGCCACCGAGGGACTTGCGCCCGAAAGACTTGCGGCCAACGGCTTTGGAGAGTTCCAGCCGATCGATCAGGGTGACACGCCAGAGGCGCGGGCTCAAAACCGGCGGATCGAACTCAAGCTGACCGAACGCTAGCGATCACCTAACGTGAAGGTGACACGCCCTGTGTCGATCACCCGTCCGGCGCGCTCAAGTCGGATTTCGCCGCCATAAATGCCGGATAGCCAGCCTTCCGGGGGGGGACGGCGACCGGCTGCACGAAAAAAGAGAGCCTCCGTTCTGTCAAGCTCCTCGACATGCCGGAGGATTTCCCCGGCAGGGCCGGCAATCACGATTTCGACCGTGTCTCCGTCGCGCCCACCGTAGAAATAGCCCCAGACTACCAGCGCGCTTTTCGATTCAGGTGGCGCGATCATTGTGCCGGCCTTGATCGCCTCGTAATCCGGAACGGCATCGGCAAACCCTGCGCTCAGAAGGCCACCTACCGATGGGACGGGTGGATCAGCCCAGAGCATATCGGCAGGAGGCATGCCGCAGGCAGGCACTCCGGCGGGGGCGAAAGGATCAACTGCGACACCGTCCTTGCGTACGCTGAGGTGAAGGTGCGGGAATGCTGTCATCCCCGAAAGACCGACAAGGCCAAGCCTTTCGCCTGAGGCCACCGTGTCTCCGGGCACGACGGAGACGGAACCCTTGCGAAGGTGGCAGTATTGCGTTTCCCAGCCGTCTTCATGGCGGATCAGGACGCCATTGCCGCATTCGCGCCCAGCGATGTCGGGGGCTCCATGCGCACTGACAAGGACATCGGGCATGTCGTTCCGGATGGCAGCCACTTCGCCTGCTGCAGCTGCAACGACAGGCACGCCACGGTCCATGTCAGCAAGCGTGGGTATCCCGAAGTCGGTTCCGTCATGCCCATCGTAGGTGAGTGTCCCGCAAAGATAATCGCGTATCGCCGTTCCGGAATCGTGGTCCAGATAATGCTGAATGTAGCAATCGTGCCCGAGCCTGCAGGCTATAGGCATCTGCAGTTCAAACGCTTCCCCCGCAGCAGGGGCGCCCAGTGCCATGAAGACGGCCAGATGCCGCATGATATTATCAGTCAGCGGTCAGGAGCGGCGGCTTGTTGCCCGTTGTAAGCCTCAGCGCACCGGGCGGTTCGATCTGCAAGTCGATCTTGCCGTCGCGCAGACCGACCTTGACGATCCCGCCCTTGGTGAGCTTGCCGAAGAGCAACTCTTCGGCCAGCGGTTTCTTGATGTGCTCCTGAATGACACGGGCGAGCGGGCGCGCCCCCATCTTGTCGTCATAGCCCATGTCGCCAAGCCAGGCCGCCGCCTCCGGCGAAAGCTCGATATGCACGTTGCGGTCCAGAAGCTGCGCCTCGAGCTGGAGCACGAACTTCTCGACCACCTGCATGATCACCTCCTTGGGCAGAGCCTGGAAGGAGATGATCGCGTCAAGCCGGTTGCGGAACTCGGGCGTGAAGATGCGCTCGATCGCGGCGGTATCCTCGCCCTCGCGCTTGTCGCGGCCGAACCCGATCGCGGCCTTCTGCATGTCGGCCGCGCCCGCGTTCGAGGTCATGATCAGGATCACGTTGCGGAAATCCACAGCCCGGCCGTTATGGTCGGTAAGCTTGCCATGGTCCATCACCTGCAGAAGGATGTTGAAGACGTCCGGATGCGCCTTCTCGATTTCGTCGAGCAGCAGCACGCAATGGGGATGCTGGTCCACCCCGTCGGTCAGCATGCCGCCTTGGTCGAAGCCGACATAGCCCGGCGGCGCGCCGATCAGGCGCGAGACGGCATGCTTTTCCATGTACTCCGACATGTCGAAGAGCAGAAGCTCGACGCCAAGCTGGGCGGCAAGCTGCTTGGCCACCTCGGTCTTGCCAACGCCGGTCGGGCCGGCGAACAGGTAGTTGCCGATCGGCTTTTCCGGCTCGCGCAGGCCCGCGCGGGCCAGCTTGATCGCCGAGGAGAGCGCCTCGATCGCCGGGTCCTGACCGAAGACGACGCGCTTGAGCGAGGCTTCGAGATCGCGCAGTACGGTGGCGTCGTCCTTGGAGACGTTCTTGGGCGGTATGCGGGCAATCTTGGCCACCACCGCCTCGATCTCCTTGGTGCCGATGGTCTTGCGCCGCTTGGATTCGGCGACAAGGTGCTGCGCCGCGCCGGCCTCGTCGATCACGTCGATGGCTTTGTCGGGCAGTTTGCGGTCGTTGATGTAGCGCGCAGAAAGCTCGACTGCGCTGCGGATCGCGTCGGCGGTATACTTGATGTGGTGATGATCCTCGAAATAGGGCTTCAGGCCCTGCAGGATCTTGATCGAATCCTCGACCGTCGGCTCGTTCACGTCGATCTTCTGGAACCGGCGCGACAGCGCGCGGTCCTTTTCAAAATGCTGGCGGAATTCCTTGTAGGTGGTCGAGCCCATGCAGCGCAGTTTGCCTCCCTGCAACGCCGGCTTGAGCAGGTTGGAGGCATCCATTGCCCCGCCCGAGGTCGCGCCTGCGCCGATCACGGTATGGATCTCGTCGATGAAGAGCACCGCATCGGGATGATCCTCAAGCTC
>JBEIDZ010000105.1:0-8180 GCA_040383215.1 Paracoccaceae bacterium
CATTACTTCCTGTAAATTGCCCGCTTCGGCGTGGAGCTGGACGTCTGACGGCGGGGCCCGGTCACGGTGCGCGGTAAGCGCACCCTACACACCGTTGGGGGCGCTTCCCGCGCACCTCGCGCCGGGCCGGTCCGCGCCTCACCCCTCGGGCGTGTGCAGCACCTGCCCCGTCACCGCGCCACCGTCGGTCACGAATTCCGTGCCGGTCGAATAGCTCGCCTCGGTGAACATGAACCGCGCCATCCGTGCGACCTCCTCGGCCTCGCCAAAGCGGGGGATGGGCTGCGCCTGAACGAGGTCGTCACCCATCCCTGCGGTCATCGGAGTGTGGATCGGGCCGGGATGGAGCGAGAGCACACGGATGCCGGCGGGCGCGAGGTCGAGCGCGGCCGCCTTGGTCAGGCCGCGCAGGCCCCATTTCGAGGCGACATAGGCCGCGATCCCGGAATAGCCCTGAAGTCCGGCGGTGGAGGAGGTGTTGACGATCGCCCCGCCGCCCGCGCGCCGCATCGCCGGAACTGCGGCCTGGATGCCGAGAAAGCAGCCGGTGAGGTTGATGTCGATCACGCGGCGGAAATCGGCCGGTGTCGCCGCTTCGACGCTGCCCCAGGAGACGATGCCGGCGTTGTTGAAAAGCGCGTTGAGCCCGCCCATCGCCGCCTCGGCCGCAGTCGCAGCGGCCGTCCAGTCCGCCTCGGACGTGACGTCGAGCCGGCGGTAGGCGACCCCGGCCCCAAGCGCGGCAGCAAGCGCCTCGCCTTCGTCATCCAGCACATCGGTGATCGTCACCTTCGCGCCGCCTTCGGCGAGAAGCCGCGCAGTGGCGCCGCCGATGCCGCGGGCCCCCCCGGTGATCAGTATCTTCAGGTCTTTCACGGCAATCGCGGTCATTCTGTGTCCCTTCTCGGGTGGTTGGCGCAATCGGGATGACCCGGCGCAGCGCTGCCCGCCTTGACATGGATCAGCCCCGCCGCGACGCGCGCTCAGAAATCCGTCGGTGCCCCGCCTTCGGACTTGCGGCGTGCCACGAAGTCGGCGAGCGCGGCGCGGTGGCCGGCATCCATCGGCGGCTCCTCGAAGCTTGCGATGATCTCCTTGAAAAGGCGGTGCGCGCGTTCGGGCGTCCAGACGGACCCCGCGATCTCCCAGGCTTCGTAATTGCGCCAGTCGCTCACGAACGGCGCATAGAAGGCGTGTTCATAGCGGTCCTGGGTGTGCTGAATGCCGAAGTAATGGCCCGAGGCGCCAACCTCGCGGATCGCGTCGAGCGCGATCTCCTCGGGGCCGGTGGCCCAGATCTCGGGCTCCATGTAGCGCTGGATCATCTGCAGCATCTCGCAGTCCATCACGAACTTTTCGGGGCTGGCGATCAGGCCGCCTTCGAGCCAGCCGGCGGCGTGATAGACGATGTTTGTGCCCGACTGCACCGCCGACCAGAGCGAATTGGAGGTTTCCCACATGGCCTGGCCATCGGGGATATTGGCGGCACAGGTGCCCGAGGCGCGCATCGGCAGGCCGTAGAAGCGCGCCATCTGCCCGGTCATCTGGGTCGCGCGCATGTATTCGGGCGTGCCGAAGGCGGGGGCGCCGGACTTCATGTCCACGTTCGAGGTGAAGGTGCCGATCACGCAGGGCGCGCCCGGGCGGACATGCTGGAAAAGCGCGATGGCCGAGAGCGCCTCGGCGATGGAGAGGGTGACGGCGCCGGCCATGGTCACGGGCGCCATGGCGCCGGCAAGCGTGAAGGGCGTGACGATCACCGCCTGGCCGCGCCGGATGAGCCGGAGGCAACCGTCGATCATGGGGATGTCATGCTTGAGCGGCGAGGTCGAGTTGATGTTGGTATACATCCGCGGCGTCGCCTCGAATTCCGCATGGCTGAGGCCGCCGGCCAGGCGCACCATCTCCATCACGTCATCGACCCGTTCGGGGCCGAGCGAATAGGCATGGACCACCTTGTCGGTCAGCGTGAGCTTGTCAAAGAGCGTGTCGAGATGGCGAACCGAGGGATGGATGTCGACCGGTTCGACCGGATAGCCGCCGGCGAAATGGATGCAGTTGAAATACTGCGTCAGGCGGAAGAAGTCGGCGCAGTGCTTGCGCGTGCCGGGGACCTTCTTGCCAAGCTCCAGATCCCAGTAGTTGGGCGGAGAGGAGACGTTGCCGAAGAGGATATGCTTGCCACCGATGGGCAGGGTGCGGTCGGGGTTGCGCGGCGTGATGGTGAATTCCGACGGCGCACGGGCGACCATCTCGGTCACCCAGTCGCGGCCCATGCGAACATTGGTCCCGTTCACGATGCAGCCGGCCTGGCGGAAGAGATCGAGCGCCTCGGTGTTGAGAAACTCGATCCCGATCTCCTCGAGCACGCGCATGGCGCCGTCATGGATCGCCTGCACGCCTTCGGGCGGCATCGGCTCGGTCGGGCGGTCGTGGTTGACGGGAATGCGCCAGGGCATCTGGTCGATCACGGCCGTGCCGCGGCGGGCGGAATTGCCCGCACGGCCGCCGGAACGCTTCTTGCGGGTGATCGTGTCGGCCATGGCGGCTCTCCCTGCGGACTGGGGCAAGGATAGGCGGGGTGGGCCCCAACCTGCGGCGCGGAAAGCGACGGTGCGTGTCGCTTCCTTTGCCTCAGGCGCCCGGCCGGTCGAGCCAGGCGGGCAGTTCGGCGATGGAGCCGAGGACGACATCGGCGGCCTGGTCGAGTGTCGCCTCGTCGGCCATTCCGGTCAGTACGCCCACGGCGACCATGCCGGCGGCGCGGGCGGCGTGCAGGTCGTGCAGGCTGTCGCCCACCATGGCGCAGGCGACGGGGTCGAGCCCGGTGGCACGGGCGAAGGCGAGCAGCTGGCCCGGCGCAGGCTTGCCGCCCCAGCCGCTGTCAAAGCCCGCGACGAAATCGCAAAGCCCGGCGATGCCGGCGCCGGCAAGATGGGCGCGGGCGGGGGCTTCGGTATCGTTGGTGGCCACGCCAAGCCGCAGCCCGCGGGCGCGCAATGCGGTGAAAAGCGGCAGGAGCGGCGTCGCCTCGACATTCCGCATCGTCATCGCGCGGGCATCCATGCGGGCGCGGATCGTGCCGGCAGTCTCCTGCGGCAACAGCGGCAGGACGGCGGCCGCGACCTCGGCCGTGGTGGCGGCGATGACCGGACTGCCGGGGTGAAAGGCCTGGCGGGCCAGGTCGTAGCCCAGCGCCGCGGCCAGCGCCGCGCGCAGGGCGGGGTCGCCGCGGGCTTCGTCAGTGACAAAGCCTTCGGTCCAGGCACCCCAGGTCGCCTGGAAATGAAAAAGCGTGCCGTCCTTGTCAAAGACGATTCCGTCAATCGGACGCATCGCTTCCCTCCACCGAACCAGTACCGCTTGTGCCAGAGCGCCGCGTTGCCGGCCAGCAGGATCAGGTCCAGTGCGTCTCCCCCTGGCCCGGCAGGGCATGGCGCGCCCGCAACGGTTGGTCATAGCCAAGCCCGGCGGCATCGCAGAAGGCGATGACGCGGTCGTCGCTCTGGGTCACGAAGCCAAGGACCGCGGCCAGGAATGCCGGATCGCCGATGCTGTCGCGCAGCGCCGCGGGCGTCGCTCCGGTCGCCGCAAGGAACTGGTCGCGCAGATCATCTTCGGCCAGTATCCATGTGACGGCCCTGAGTGCGATGGTCTCGGCACGGTCTGGTGTCATGGTGCGTCCGGATGGATGATGGAAACCTATTCTTAACTTTTGGCTCCCACAGTCCAGGGAAGGAGCAGGACGCTCCGTGGCCGGACGGCCCAGGGGCCCGGGAGAAGGACCAAAATGTCGGCTCGCGTCGTCATTGTCGATAGGGCGGCTTCCGAACGGATCAAGCTTCGCGCGATGCTCACGCGGGCGGGCTACGACGTGACGGTCTGCAGCGACCTGGCCGAGGCCACCGTGACGCTGGCGGAACGCCCTGCCGACATTGTACTGACCTCGGCCGAAGAGGTGAAACCGCTCTCGCTCCTGCGGCGGGATGTCGGGGTGACAGCGGCTTCGGTCCTCGCCCTCGCTCGTCCGGAGGACGAAGGCTGGCGGATCGCAGCGCTTCAGGCCGGGGCCGAAGACGTGCTCGCCCGCGATGCCGGCGAAGCGCTGATCCTGGCCACGATCCGTCGCCATCTCAAGAAACGCAGCGCGGTGCGCGACAGCGCCCTCTACCCCGATGCGCCCGGCCTTGGCGGCTTCGCCGAAGCCCAGGCCCTGTTCGACCAGCCCCCCCCCGCCGCCGGGGCCGAGGATGCAACAGGTCCGATCGCGATCATCTCGCCCCGCGCGACATCCCTGCCGCGCAGCATCCGCATGCTGATCGAACGCCATCCCGGTCCGGTCGAGGTCGCCCCCACGCCTGCCGCCGTCGAACGGCCCGCCGCCCTTTTCATCGTCGACGGCGGCGGCTTTCCGGTGTCGGGTCTGGCCACGGACGGGCTTTATCGCACGGTGGCCGAACTCGAAGTCCGCGCCCATGCGGAACATGCCGCCTCACTCGTGCTCGTCCCGCCGGGGGCCGAACACCTCGGGGCCATCGCGCTTGACCTCGGCGCAGAGGAGCAGGTGGCCGACGCCGTCACGATCGAGGAACTGTCCCACCGCGTGCGCAGGCTGCTTCGGCGCAAGGCACAGGAAGACCGCCGGCGCGACCGTCTCCAGACCACGATCGCGGCCGCCACTCTCGACCCGCTGACCGGCCTCTGCAACCGCCGCCATGCCATCGGCCGGCTCGAGGTTCTGGCAACCGCGGCGCGTGAAGCCGGTTCCCCCTTTGCCGTGATGATGCTCGACATCGACCACTTCAAGGCCGTCAACGACACGCATGGCCATGCCGCCGGTGACCGGGTGCTGATCGAGGTTGCCCGGCGCCTGCGCGACAATCTGCGCGCGATCGACCTCGTCGCCCGCATCGGTGGCGAGGAATTCCTCGTCGCCATGCCCGATACATCGGTTGAACAGGCCCGCGCCGCTGCAGAACGCCTGCGCCGGGTGATCGAAGGCACCCCCTTCGACTGCACGCGCAACCCCAGGGATGCCCTGCGCATCACCATGTCGATCGGGGTCGCCATCGGACCGGGCGCCCGGACCGACAGCGCAGACCTCTCTCCCGGAGCGGTGATCGAGGATCTCTACGAAAGGGCCGATATCGCACTCTATTCCGCGAAATCGGCAGGGCGCAACACGGTGACAGTGGGCCTGACGGCGGCCTGACCGGCGTTTCCGCGCACCCGATCCGGCGGCTCCGGACCCCGGACACCCTACACAGGCCGTCGCGCCGATCCCTGTCCTGCCGCCTTCGGTCTCTGCCGCACCATCGCTCCGGTGCGCGGCATCCCGCCGCAATGTGCCACGGCGGGCTTTCCAACGCCGCCGCAAAGGCGCACATCAAGGCCGACTGGTAATCCTGCGATGACTGATTCATCCCCGATGAAGCATGACCATGCCGCCGCCGATGACAGGCCGATCCGCCCGGCCATGTTGCGCGGTTTCCGCCGGCGCTGTCCCCACTGCGGACAGGGAATGCTGTTTGACGGCTACCTGCGGGTGCGTGATCGCTGTCCCGTCTGCCTCGAGGAATTCCACCACCAGCGCGCCGATGACGGGCCCGCCTATCTGACGATCCTTGTCGTCGGCCATGTGCTGGCACCTCTGATCCATGTCACCTACAGCAGCTTCCGGCCCGACCCTCTGGTGATGGCATCCGGCTTGACGGTGCTGGCCGTCGGGCTTTGCCTGACCCTGCTGCCCCGGCTCAAGGGGCTCATGGTGGCAATCCAGTGGTCGCGCCGGATGCACGGGTTTGGCGGGGGGGAAGACCCGGCGTGACGCCGATCCGCGATGCCGCGACCCTGATCCTTCTCCGAAACCGGGAAACGCGGCCGCGCGTGCTGATGGGACAGCGCGGCACATCGGCCGCCTTCATGCCCCGGAAGTTCGTCTTCCCGGGCGGCGCGGTCGATCCCGCAGACGGGGCAGTCACGCTCGCGCGGCCCGTGCCCGCGCCCTGTGCAGACCGGCTGGCTGCCGGCAGCACGGTGACACCCGGCGCCATCGCCGCAGCCGCAATCCGCGAACTGTGGGAGGAGGCGGGCCTCTCGCTCGCCTTGCCCGGGCTGGATGACAGCCCCTGGCCGGGCTTTCGCGGCCGCCCGGACGCGGGCGCGATGCGCTTCGTCTTTCGCGCGGTCACGCCGCCCGGGCGCCCGCGCCGCTTCGATGCGCGCTTCCTTCTTGCCCCGGCCGAGGCGGTCCTCGGCGACCCCGACGACTTTTCCGCCGCGACGGACGAACTTTCGCACCTCCAATGGATCGCGCTGGACGAGGTACGCTCCTTCGACCTGCCCTTCATCACCGAAATCGTGCTGGCCGAAATCGCCTGGCGGCTGTGCGAAGACGGGCCGCCGCCGCATGTCCCGTTCTTCCGCAACGCCGACGATGCGCGGCAGGTCGCGCACCTCGGGCTCGATGTGACCGCCGACCGCGACTAGGCAGCAGGGCCGTGCCCCGGTGAAGGGCGCGACCTCGCCCTACGCAACGCCCGGGAGGCCCCCTGACGTCAGGGTTCAGCCCTTCCAGAGCGGGTGGGGCACGGGGTCCTTGGCGCGGAGGAAATGGCGGCGGAAGACCTCGGCATAGGAGGCATAGCGATAGCCGTCATTGCGGGCGAGGTAATGGTCCGCGCGGGCGCGCCAGAGCGCGGGCAGGCGGTACCAGGCGACGCGCGGATGCATGTGGTGGACGACATGCAGGTTGTTGTTCAGAAAGAGAAAGGCAAGCGGTCCGCGATCCTCGATCACGACGGTGCGGCCACGCGCCTTTTCATGGGCCCGGTGTTCAAGAAAGGTGCGGACCTTGAGCACGCCGAAGCCGAACTGCAGGGCAAGGGCATAGGCCCAGAGCGGCATCGGCGAGAGGGTGACCCACCAGAGGACGAGTGCGGCGGCGGGCAGGTGCAACGCCCAGGCCCGCGCGACAGCCCGGTCGCCCGCACGGATGGCGCGCAGATCGGCGCGGATGAACGTCCAGAGGCCGAGGACCGGCCCGACGAGGATACGCCCGGCCAGCGTATTGTTGAACCGCAGGAGCCGTTGCGCGGCGGGCGAAAGCCGGTCCCAGACCGCGGGGTCGAGGTAGTTCGTCTCGGGGTCGTCATAGGGGTCGGTCAGGAATTCGTCGCGGTGGTGAGCAAGGTGGAGGTCGCGGAAGCGCAGATAGGGCACCAGAAGTGTCAGCGGCGGGGCGAGGAGGAGCGCGTTGACCATGGCCGAGCCCGTCGGGTGCCCATGGATCGCCTCATGCGTGAGCGAGGAATGCAGCGCGGCGGTCAGCGCGACGACCGGCACCGCGAGCCAGAGCGACAGCGGCGCGAGAACAAAGAGCCCGGCAGCCCAGACCGCATAGCTGCCTGCCAGCACGGCGAGGGTGGGCCATTCCACCGCCGCGATCGCAGCTGTGCCTGGCTCTTCGGTCGTGTCGGTCATGCGGTTCACCGGCAACCGCGCCGGGGCTGCAACGGCGGGTCACACGAAGGTTATCCCCAAAGAGGGCGTGACAGGCAGGGCGGAAATGCGCAACATCACGGAAACAGTGTTGAGGAAAACCACCAGATGCCCCCACGAATCGACAAGCGCGCCCGCGCCGGGCTGTTCCGCGACCGTCTGGTTCAGGCGATGGCACAGGGGGGCGTCAGCCAGGCCGACCTTTCGCGCCGGGTCGGGGTGGACCGGTCGACCGTGTCGCAGCTTCTCGCCGGGGAGTCCGCACGGCTGCCCAATGCGCAGGTGGCGGCGGAATGCGCAGCGGCGCTGGGCGTATCGGCGGACTGGCTCCTCGGCCTGTCGGACCGGCCAGAACGGGCGGCAGACCTGATCGCCGCAGCCATGTCGATGACCGAGGCGCCGCGCGCGCTGGTGGACGAACGCATCTTTGCCTGGCACCAGGAGGCGGCGGGCTACAAGATTCGCCATGTGGCGGCGACGCTGCCCGACATGCTCAAGACGCCCGAGATGCTGGAATGGGAATACGAGCCATCGCTCGGCCGGACGACGGCGCAGGCGGTGAATGCAAGCCGCGACCGGCTGGACTGGATGCGGGCGGGGCGGGCGGATTATGAAATCGCGATCGCCGGGCATGAACTGGACAGCTTCGCCCGGGCAGAGGGCTATTACGCCGGCCTGCC
>JBEIDZ010000106.1:0-8161 GCA_040383215.1 Paracoccaceae bacterium
CCAGGATCAGGAACGCGTTCACCGAAACTTCGGCGATCGGAAGATAGAGCTGCATCGGCCTCGGGCCCCGCTTCATGGGGTTCTGCGCGGAGATTGCACCCTTGCGCCGGGAATTCCACTGGCAGTGGCCGGAAAAGTGTCAGTCCAGATCGCGGAGGAACTTCCTGAGCACAGTCTCGAGCTTTGCTGCCCCGATCGGGGCCATCGCCTTGGTATGGTCGTGGCTGATAGCTTCGTCAGAAAGACCGGCGGCCATGTTGGTGATCGCCGAGATCGCTGCGGCGCGCAGGCCGAGAAATCGGGCGAGGATGATCTCGGGGACGGTGGACATCCCCACTGCATCGGCGCCAAGCGCGCGGATTGCGCGGATTTCGGCCGGCGTTTCGAAAGAGGGGCCGGAATACCAGGCATAGATGCCCTCGTGCATCTCGGTCCCTGTCGCCTGGGCGGCGGCCCGAAGGCGGGCGCGCAGGGCCGGGTCGTAGGCGTCCTTCATCGGCACGAAACGGGCGTCGCTCGGCTCTCCGATCAGCGGGTTGAGGCCTGAGAAGTTGATGTGGTCGGTCAGGCACATGATTGCGCCCGTGGGCATGGCGGCGTCGAGCGAGCCTGCGGCATTTGTCACGATCAGGGTATCAGCACCGAGCGCGCGCAGCGTTTCGAGCGGCAGGCGCATCGCAGCCGGGTCGCCCTTTTCATAATAGTGCCCGCGCCCGCCGAAGACGGCGACGCGGCGGCCCTCGAACTTGCCCACCGCCAGGACCGGGTTGTGGCCCGACACGCCGGCATGGGGAAAGCCGGCGAGCTCGGCGTAAGGTATGGCGGTGCCCTCGACCATACCCGCAATATGCCCAAGCCCCGAGCCGAGGATCAGGCCGAGCCTGACGGGCGCCGTGCCGGCACGGTCACGGATGAGCGCCGCGAGGGTTTCAGCGTTCCTTGACATAGGGCTCTCCGCCGGCACGGGGCGGGATCGCCTTGCCGACGAAGCCTGCGAGGATGATCACGGTCAGGATATAGGGAAGCGCGTCCAGAAGCTGGACCTGGACTTTGATGCCGATCGTCGCCTCAATCAGGTCGGGTCGCAGTGCAAGCGCCTGGAGAAAGCCGAAAAGCAGGCAGGCCCACAGCGCATACCAGGGCCGCCACTTGGCAAAAATCAACGCGGCAAGGGCGATATAGCCGCGTCCTGCTGTCATGTCTTTCACAAATCCCGCCTGGAGTGCCGTGGCAAGGTAGGCACCCGCAAGGCCGCAGAGCACTCCGCAGATGAGCACTGCTGCGTAGCGCATGTTGCGAACCGACACGCCCGCCGTGTCGAGGGCCGCCGGGTTTTCACCGACTGCCCGCAAACGCAGGCCGAAACGGGTGGCAAAGAGCAGCCAGGCGCTGAGCGGCACGAGCAGGAAGGCGACGTAAACGAGTATCGTGTGGCCCGACATCAGGTCGTGATAGGCAGGTCCTATGACAGGTATGTCGCGCAGCGTCTCGGCCAGGGGGAGGGTCAGCGGTTCGAACCTCGCGGCGCCTTCAAGCTGAGGGGTCCGGCCGCCCTGGCCGAACCAGCTTTGCGCGACAACGACGGTGAGCCCCGCCGCCAGAAAGTTGATCGCGACGCCTGAGATGAGTTGATTACCGCGGAAGGTGATCGAGGCGAGCCCATGGATGAGCGAGAGCACGAGCGCAGCAGCGATCCCGGCCAGAAGGCCGATCCAGACTGACCCCGAAACGAAGGCCACACCGGCAGAGACGAAGGCCGCAACCAGCATCTTGCCTTCGAGGCCGATGTCAAAGATGCCGGCGCGTTCGGAGAAGAGCCCTGCAAGGCATGCGAGCAGCAGCGGTGTCGCCAACCGCACGGTTGCGTCAAGGATCTGCAGGAAAGTCGTCAGGTCCATGCCCGGCTACTCCGCCGCCTGACGGGCCGTGTCGCCTGGCGGAGCGCGCCTGAGCGCCGCAAAGACACGTTCCAGTGGCCAGCGCACCATGTTGTCGAGCGCGCCGGTGAACATGATGACAAGCGCCTGGATCACGACGATCAATTCGCGCGGGATCGAGGTCCAGAGCGCAAGTTCAGCCCCGCCCTGATAGAGAAAGCCGAAGAGGATCGCAGCAAGGAACACGCCGAAGGGATGGCTTCGGCCCATCAGCGCGACGGCGATGCCGATGAAGCCCGCACCCTCGGCCGCATTGAGGACAAGACGTTCCGCCTCTCCCATCACGTTGTTGATCGCCATCATCCCCGCGAGCGCACCGGAAATGAACATCGAGACCATGATGATACGGGTCGGGTTGATGCCGGCATAGCGTGCGCCCGTCTCGGAAAACCCAAAGGCACGCATCTCGTAGCCGAGCCGGGTGCGCCAGATCAGCGCCCAAACGGCAATGCAGGCCGCAACAGCGATGAAGAAGGTGATGTTGACCGGCGCGCCGCGGAAGAGCGGCAGGGCCTCGGTCCCGAAAAGGTCGTGGAACGAGGGCAGATGGGTGGGCTCGGGAAAGCTGGCGGTTGCCGGCTCCATCGAGCCCGCAGGCTTGAGCTGGTTGACGAGCAGATAGTTCAGCAGTGCGGCGGCGATGAAGTTGAACATGATCGTCGTGATGACAATGTGGCTGCCGCGGGTGGCCTGCAGCAAGGCCGGCACGGCAGCCCAGGCCGCGCCAAAGAGTGCGGCGGCCAGCGTTGCGCCGATCAGCGCGAGCGACCAGTGCGGCCAGGGGATGAAAAGGCAGACAAGCGCGACGCCGAGCCCGCCGAGCATGGCCTGCCCTTCACCGCCGATGTTGAACATGCGGGCGTGAAAAGCCACGGCGACCGCCAGCCCGGTGAAGATGAAGTTCGTCGCATAATAGAGCGTATAGCCCCATCCATAGGTCGATCCGAGGGCCCCGGTCACCATGAGCTTGAGTGCGTCCCAGGGGTTTTCGCCGATGGCAAGGATCACAAGCGCGGAAAGAAGCGAAGCAAGGACGAGGCTGATCAACGGGATCAGGACCACGTCGGCCCATTTCGGCATCTTTTCCATCTCAGGCGGCCTTTCCCCTGACGCCTGCCATCAGCAGACCCAGATCCTTTGGATCGGTCGCTTCGGGCAGGCGTTCGCCCATGATCTGCCCGTCAAAGATCACAGCGATACGGTCCGAGAGCGACATGATCTCGTCCAGTTCAACGCTGACAAGAAGAATCGCCTTGCCCTGGTCGCGGAGCGCGATGAGCTGTTTGTGGATGAACTCGATCGCGCCAATATCGACACCGCGGGTCGGCTGTCCGACAAGCAAAAGGTCGGGACTGTGCTCGATCTCTCGCGCGACGGCCAGCTTTTGCTGGTTTCCTCCTGAAAAGCTTTTTGCCGGCAGGTCGGGACTGGGGGGGCGGACATCGAAGCGTTCCATCTTGGCGGCCGCATCTGCGCGGACCGCGGCGTTATCCATGAAGAGCCACGATTTCTGATACTTAGGATCATTGTGATAGCCGAAAGCGATGTTTTCCCATGCGGTGAAGTCCATGATCAGGCCTTCGTGCTGGCGGTCTTCGGGCACATGGGCGATGCCTTGGCGGCGGCGGGTCTGACCGTCGGAATGGCGCCCCGTCAGGTCGATCTCCTCGCCGTTCATCCTGACGCTGCCGGTTGCGCGGCCATAGCCGCCAAGGACATGCAGCAATTCGGACTGACCGTTGCCCGCGACGCCAGCCAGTCCGAGAATTTCGCCCGCGCGGATGTCGAAGCTGATCCCCTTGAGCCGGGAGACGCCGTGTTCGTCAGTCACGCGCAGGTCACGCACCTCAAGCACGACGCGCCCCGGATTGGCGGGAGCCTTGTCCACCTCGAGCAGGACCTTGCGACCGACCATGAGTTCGGCGAGTTCCGGTGGCGAGGTTTCGGCGGTGGTCAGCGTCGCCGTCATCTGGCCGCGCCGCATCACGCTGACCGTGTCGGTGACCTCCATGATTTCGCGCAGCTTGTGGGTGATGAGGATGACTGTCTTCCCCTCGGCCTTGAGCCGTTCGAGGATGCGGAACAGCTGGTCCGCCTCGGCCGGGGTCAGCACGCCGGTCGGCTCGTCCAGGATCAGGATATCGGCCTTGCGGTAAAGCGCCTTGAGGATTTCGACACGCTGCTGCTGGCCCACACCGATCTCTTCGATCAGCGCATCGGGGTCGACGTGGAGTTCGTATTCGCGGGCAAGTCGGTCAAGTTCGGCCCGCGCGCGCGTCAGCGAAGGGCGCAGGAGACGGCCTTCCTCGACACCGAGGATGATGTTTTCGAGGACCGTAAAGTTTTCAACGAGTTTGAAATGCTGGAATACCATGCCGATTCCGGCACGGATGGCGGTCTGGCTGTCCGGAATTTCGGTTCTTTTGCCGTTGATCCAGATCTCGCCCGCATCGGCCTTGTAGAAACCGTACAGGATGGACATGAGCGTGGATTTGCCCGCGCCATTTTCGCCTATGATCCCGTGGATGGTGCCGGGCATCACGCGGATCGAGATGTCGCGGTTGGCCTGCACGGGTCCGAAGGCTTTGGATATCCCCTTCAGTTCGATGGCGGGTGTGCCGGTCATGGTCGCCCCTCGTTTTCCGGAAAGGGGCCGCGCCTGATCTGGCACGGCCCCCGTTCCGTCCTGCGGCGCGGGTCAGAAGGTCAGCGCGGGGCAGGTTTCGTCCGACATGTAATCATGCACGGCAAGCGACCCGTCAGCGATGCCGGCGGCGGCTGCATCAACGGCGGACTGCATCTCTGCCGTGATCAGCGAGGCATTGTGTTCGTCCAGCGCATAACCGACACCGCCGTTTGCCACGCCCATGACATTGATCCCGGTTTCAAGCCCGGGACCCGCCTTCATCGCTTCATAGACGGCATTGTCCACACGCTTCAGCATCGAGGTCAGGACCTGGCCGGGATGAAGGTAGTTCTGGTTGGCGTCCACGCCGATCGACAGGACATTGCTGTCGGCGGCGGTCTGGAGCACGCCCACGCCAGTACCCCCCGCGGCAGCATAGACGACATCGGCACCCTGGCTGATCTGGGCGAGCGTGAGTTCCGAGCCCTTCACCGGGTCGTTCCAGGCTGCAGGCGTCGTGCCGGTCATGTTGGCGATGACTGTCGCATCGGGATTGACCGCCTTCACGCCCTGGGCGTAGCCGCAGCCGAATTTGCGGATGAGCGGTATGTCCATGCCGCCAATCAAGCCGACGGTTCCGGACTTGGAGGCCATGGCAGCCAGCATGCCGACAAGGTAGGACCCTTCGTGTTCGTTGAAGATCACCGAGCGCACGTTCGGTGCATCGACAACCGAGTCGATGATCACGAATCTCGTGTCCGGATAGTCGCCTGCAACCTCGCTCAGCGGGGTGGCAAAGCTGAAGCCAGCCATGACGATGGGGTTGTTGCCAGCCTCGGCAAAGCGCCGCAGCGCCTGTTCGCGCTGTGCGTCTGACTGGAGCTCGACCTCGGCAAACGCGCCGCCGGTTTCTTCGGCCCAGCGGGTCGCGCCGTTGAAGGCGGATTCATTGAAGGATTTGTCGAACTTCCCGCCAAGGTCGAAGATGATGGCGGGGTCGGCGGCCGCGGTGCCCGCCGTGAGCGCGAGCAGGGCGCATGCGCCGAGGAATTTCGTCGTGAGCGTCATGACGGTATCTCCCATGTCGTCGTTTTGGAGGACAGTGGTCCCCATGTCAGAACCGGCCCGGGCCCGAGGGTCGTGATAAATTCACGGCCGGGCCGGATCGGGTCGAGTAAGGCCGTTCCGGCAAGGGCGGTCAACTGGATTCTTGCCGCGCCGGCGCGGCACTCGAGCCCCTGCCCGCTGCTTTGGGGCTGCCTGCCGGTCAGCCGTCGTCGGGCGTGTCGCCGATTTCGCGGGCAAGGAGAAGGGCAGTGGTGCGAGATTTCGCGTTGCCGGCACCGAGGGTCGGATAATAGCCGTCGCGGCGACCGATTTCCGCGAAACCGGCGCCTGCGTAAAGGGCCCGTGCCGCAAGGTTGTCTTCGGCCACGTCGAGAAAGGCGCGTGTGGCACCTCGTGCGTGCGCGGCGCAAAGAAAGGTGGCAAGCGCTGCGCGAGCAAGGCCCTGGCGGCGGTGCGCAGGGTGGGTCGCGAGAGTGAGAACCTCGGCTTCGTCCAGGATGACGCGCCCCAGAACGAAGGCACGTGCATCGCCGGCAAGAAGGGTCGTCGGCTGACCGAGAAGTATCTGGAATTCGGTCGCTGTCCATGGCCTCTCGGTGACAAGGGCAGCGGCATGGGTGTTGGCAAGTGCGGTCGGACCGGCAGCTCCGCTCGTCATGGCAGGATGGCGGGGGTTGGATCGCGCGGGGGCGCTGCATCCGGGCCACGAAGATAGACCGGCACGGGCCGGGGCTGTGTTGCCCCAAGCCGCAGCGATGCGACGCGGGCGATCGAGGTCACGAATGTGCCAGGGTCAGGCTGCGGGACGGAACCCGGCACGGTCTCGGGCGGGAGGTTTCCCGTTCCGGTAAACGTCTGGCGATGGATCATGCCGCGCTGCGCGGGCAGTGCCACGCGGCAGGGTCGCGTCAACCCGTGGGCCAGGGCCTCGAAGCCGGTGACACCGATCGCCGGGCGACCGAGCGCCAGGGCCAGGCCGCGCGCCGCGGCAACGCTGATCCGCACACCGGTAAAGTTCCCTGGACCCGTGCAGCAGGCGACAGCATCAACCCGGCTGAAGGTCGTGCCGGCAGCGGCAAGCATGCGGTCAAGCAAGGGCAGCAGCGCCTCCGCCTGACCGGTCGAGATGGTCAGGACGTCCAGGGCCGTGATGTCTTCGCCGCGCAGAATAACGGCCGCGCAATGCGCGGCCGATGTGTCAAAGGCCAGGATCGTGGCGGGCATGCGCGCCGGTCAGGCGGCCACGGGGCGGACCTCGACCACTTCGGGGATATAGTGCCTCAGCAGATTCTCGATCCCCATCTTGAGCGTCAGAGTTGAGGAGGGGCAGCCCGCACAAGCCCCCTGCATGTGAAGATAGACGACGCCGCGTTCAAAGCCGCGGAAGGTGATGTCGCCACCATCCTGCGCGACCGCAGGGCGCACGCGTGTATCGAGCAACTCCTTGATCTGATTTACGATTGCGCCGTCTTCGCCGGTGTGGTCAGCGTGCCCGCCCCCGGTCTGGGTCCCCGCCACGGCGGGTTCGCCGGACTGGTAGTGCTCCATCACCGCGCCAAGGATAGCGGGTTTGATATGGTCCCAGTGGACTGTATCGGACTTGGTCACGGTCACGAAATCCGTGCCGAAAAAGACGCCGGTTACGCCGCCGACGGCAAAGATGCGTGCCGCGAGCGGCGAGGCAACGGCGGCTTCGGCGCTTGGAAAGTCGGCGGTGCCGAGGTCAAGCACGGGCTGACCCGGAAGGAACTTCAGTGTCGCCGGGTTCGGCGTGGATTCCGTCTGGATGAACATGACCGGGCGATCCCTTTCTGTCAGGCTTCAGATATGCGCCTCGGGGTCATGTGTGTCAAGGATTGGAACGGTTCTAAATCGCCTGCGGCTGCCATCCTGGCGGAAGGTTGTCGGCCACGAGCAGGATGAAGGCAAAGAGATTGACGCCCGCATGCGAGAGCGCCGAAAGGCCGACGCTGCCAGTCCGCAACCGCGCGGTCATCCAGATCGAGCCGAGAAACGCCGCGCCAAGGAGCAGCACCGTAGGACCGCCGGCCAGCGTGATCCCCTGCGCGGCCAGCAGCACCACATGCCAGAGCGCGAAAAGGAAGACGGCAAGGGCTGCCTCAGGCTGTGACGGCGCGGGAACGAGGGCGCCGCGCCAGAAAAGCTCTTCCAGAAAGCCGTTGACCAGGGCGGCGACCACGATCGCCGGGAGCAGGAAAAAGGGCAGGAGGTGCAGCGCCGCCATGCCCGGAATGCCGAGTACGAGGACAGGCAGAATGCAGAGCGCTGTCACGGACCAGCCTGCGTTGCGGGCCGTCAGGAGCCGGGAACGATCGGTGACAGTTGTCGTCAGAAACAGGGAAATTGCGAGGAAAACCCAGTATATGCAAAGGCCGAGCACATATCCCGCGACTGGATGGAGCATGGTCGTTGCAAAGCGGAAGACAAGCCAGAGCAGCGGGATCGCGATGAGCGCGACGAGGGCAAGTCGGCGGTTCATCAGGTGATGACTTCGAGCCGTTCCTTGGTC
>JBEIDZ010000107.1:0-8109 GCA_040383215.1 Paracoccaceae bacterium
CACCGACGGCCCGCCCAGATCCTCCCTCCGCCCATGTCCCAGCATGAGGCCCGACAGCACGCTCGACACGATGAAGGCCGCCTGGATCGACAGCGCCAGCATCACCGCATTCTCGGTCGCGCCGATCTGGCGGGTCACGATCTGCATCAGCGCATAGCACAGCGCCCCCCCGATGGGCAGAAGTGCCGCCCACTGGAACGCCTCCGTCCCCGGCCGCACGATGACCAGCACCCCCACCATCCCCAGCACGATCGACCCCCAGCGCCAGGGCCCGACCGTTTCCTTCAGCACCACGACCGACAGGAGCGTGATGACCAGCGGCGAGACGAAGGCGATCGCCGTCCCCTCGGCCAAGGGCAGGCTCGCGAGCCCCATGAAGAACAGCCCGTTGCCCAGCACGACCAGCAGCCCGCGCCAGGCATGCATCCACGGCCGCCCCATCCGCAGGTTCACCCGCCCGCCCGACAGCGGCAAAGCCACCCCGAGGATGAAAAGACAGGCCCCCACCGCCCGCATCAGCGTCACCTGATGCAGCGCATAATCCCCGCTCATCGACTTGATCAGCATGTCGTTGACCGAAAAGGCGAGCGCGCTCATGACCGCCATCGCCGCGCCGTAAAGCGCGCCGCCCTGGCGCAGCGCGGATGTCATCTCGCCGCCCGCACTTCCCGCTCGAGCGCGTCCAGAAACCGCGCCCGGTCCGCCTTGCCGAAGGAGCGCCCGCCGCCCTGCCGGAACGGGTCGGCCGCGCGCAGGTCGGCCATCAGGTCGCGCATCGCCAGTTGCGCCCCCACATTCGCCACTGTCACCGCCGATCCGTCGGGCCGCAGCACCCGCGCACCCCGGCCCACGCAGACCGCGGCCAGCGGCATGTCGGCCGTCACCACCACATCGCCCGGGCCCGCGCGCTCGGCAATCCAGCGGTCGGCCATGTCCGGCCCCTCGGCCACGATCACCGTCTCGACCAGCGGATTGGCCGAAGGCCGGATCCCGCCGTTCGACACCACCGCCATGCGCAGCCCGTGCCGCGTCGCCACACGCTCCGCCTCGGCCCGGACCGGACAGGCATCCCCGTCGACCAGGATCATGCCGGGCGCTCCGCCGCACCCTGTCCCGTCGCCCGTAGGGTGGGTGAAACCCACGCTCCCCTGCGCCCTTGCCGCGCTGTCATGCTGCCTCCGCTCCTGCCTGACCCCTTCTCGCCCGCCCGCCCCGCCGGCGCAACCTCAGAGCCCCGGCATGAAGCCCCTCACCCAGGCGATCACCGCCGAAACCGTCACGATCCCCGCCGCGGTCGACACAAGGATCGCCGCCGACACGCGCAAGGGCGCGACCCCGTAATGCTGCGCCAGGATGAAGACATTGCCCGCCACCGGCAGGCTGGCCGAGGCGATCATCACCCCCGCCGCATAGGGCTCGACCGGAAACACGGCCCGGGCAAAGACCGCGACGAAGGCCGGATGCAGCACCAGCTTGGCAAAGCTCAGCCAGCCCGCCACCGCCACCCGCTCGGTCGACTTGCCGGCCAGCGAGGCGCCGATGGCGAACAGCGCCCCCGGCGTCGCCGCCGCGCCGAGGATGACCAGGAATTCGTTCACAGGCCCCGGGAGGGCCACATTCCCCCCCGACAGCGCCAGCCCCAGCGCGATCGACAGGATCATCGGGTTCGAGATCAGCCCCGTCCCCACCGTGCGCAGCACGCCCGGCGCCAGCCGCCCCTCGCGCGAGCCCGTGATCAGGATGACGATGAGCGAGGAAAAGACGATCAGATCGACCGCCAGCATCACCACGATATAGCCGATCGCCGCCTCGCCCAAGAGCAGCGCCAGCATCGGGAATCCCAGAAAACCGATATTGCCGATGGCGCAGCACTGCGCCTCGACCGCCGCCTCCGCCAGGCTCTGCCGGCGCATCAGCGCGACCGCCATCCCCACCGCATAGACCGCCGCCGTCCCGCAGAAATAGGCCAGCACAAAGGTCCAGTCCCACAGCTCGCCCAGCGAGGCATTGGCCGAAAACCGCAGAAGCATTGCCGAAAGCGCGAAGTAGAAGACGAACTTCGTGAGGTAGGCCGTCGCCTCGGCCGTGAAGAACCCGGTCCGCCCCGCGCCAAAGCCGAGGCCTATGATGGCAAAGAAGGGCAGCGTCTGCAGAAAGGTGGCCCACATGCCCGCCGCCATAGCCCGCAGGCCGGCAAAAAGGAAAGCCCCCCGGCATCCGGCGCCCTTGACGTGGGGTCATCGCGGATAATTTTCTTGCCCCACGGCCCGCCCGTCGTGATGAATGACAGACAAAGACCGGCAAGCGCCGCGCAGCCGGCCGGCAAGACCGCAACCGTGGGAGGTTGACCTGCAAGCCCTTCTGGCGCTCTCCGGCGCGATCGACCGGCTCAACCGCTACGTCGCCTCTGTCGCCGCGGCGCTCGTGCTGATCAGTTGCCTGATCAGCGCGGGCAATGCCGCGATGCGCTACCTCTTCTCGATGAGCTCGAACGCCTGGCTCGAGATTCAGTGGCAGATGTTCGCCGGAATCTTTCTTCTCGGCGCGCCCTTCGTGCTGCAAAAGAACGAACATGTCCGCGTCGACCTGCTCTATGCGACCTATTCCGACCGCGGCAGGCTCTGGCTCGACATCCTGGGCATCCTCTTCTTCCTCTTTCCCGCGACGATCCTGATCGCCTGGATGGGCTTCGGCTTCTTCTGGACCGCCTTCGAAAGCGGCGAGCGATCCTCCAACGCGGGCGGCCTCATCCTCTGGCCGGTCAAGCTTCTGATGCCCGCGGGCTTCACGCTGCTCGCGCTGCAGGGGCTGTCGGAACTGATCAAGCGCATCGCCGCCCTGCGGGGCCTGCGGACGCTCGACCTCAGCTACGAAAAGCCGCTGCAATGACCCGCCACCGCCCCGGGGGCCGCGCCTGATGCTCGGTTACGGCTATCTCGCGCCCGCCATGTTCGCCGGACTGATCTGCTTTCTGCTGATCGGCTTCCCGGTCACCTTCTCGCTCATGGCGCTCGGCCTCTCCTTCGGCCTCGTCGCCATCGAACTGGGCTATTTCGACCTCGCCTTCCTGCAGGCGCTGCCCTACCGGGTCTTCGGCATCATGGCCAACGACCTCCTGCTCGCCATCCCCTTCTTCACCTTCATGGGCGTGATCCTCGAACGCTCGGGCCTGGCCGAAGACCTGCTCGAAGGCGTGGGCCAGGCCTTCGGCAAGATCCCGGGCGGGCTGGCCTATGCCGTCATCATCGTCGGCGCGATCCTGGGCGCGATCACCGGCACGGTCGCGGCCAGCGTCATCGCCATGGGCATGATCTCGTTGCCGATCATGATGAAATACGGCTACGACATGAAGCTCGCGACCGGCGTCATCGCCGCCTCGGGCACGATCACCCAGGTCATCCCGCCGAGCCTCGTGCTTATCGTGCTGGCCGATCAGCTGGGCGTCTCGGTCGGCGACATGTATCGCGGCGCCATCGGCCCCTCGCTCGCCCAGGTGGCGATCTTCATGGCCTTCATCCTGCTCGTCTCCATCCTCTCGCCCCGCCGCATGCCCCCCCTTCCGCCCGAGGCGCGCACGCTCAGCGGCGCCCGGCTTCTCTGGACCGTCATCCGCGGCGTCGTGCCCTCGCTCGTGCTGATCTTCCTCGTGCTCGGCACCATCTTCCTCGGCCTCGCCACGCCGACCGAGGCCGGCGCGATGGGCGTCGTCGGCGCGATGCTGCTCGCATTCGGCAACCGCCGCCTGACCCCCGCGCTCCTCTGGAGCGCGATGGACCAGACCATGCGCATCACCGCCATGGTTGTCTTCATCCTGCTTGGCGCGACCGTCTTCTCGCTCGTCTTCCAGGGCGTGAACGGCGGCAAGTGGATCGAACACCTGCTCTCTCACATTCCCGGCGGCGCGATCGGGTTCCTGATCTTCGTCAACATCTTCATCTTCTTTCTCGCCTTCTTCCTCGACTTCTTCGAGATCGTCTTCATCGTCGTGCCGCTGCTCGTGCCGGTCGCCGTCGCGCTCGACATCAACCTGATCTGGTTCGGCCTGCTCTTGTGCGTGAACATGCAGACCGCCTTCATGCACCCGCCCTTCGGCTTTGCGCTCTTCTACCTGCGCGGCATCGCCCCGCCCGAGGTGAAAAGCCGCGACATCTACCTCGGCTCGATCCCCTGGATCGTGCTCCAGCTCATCCTCGTCGCCCTGCTCATCTTCTTCCCCGAGATGGTGACCTCATTCCTCGTCGAACACACCCTGCTCGACGACGCCGCCGTGACCGAGGCGCTCGACCAGCTCACCCTGCCCGATGCCGCGCCGCCGGCCCTTGACCTCGATCTGGATTGATCCAACTGCCGCACATTCACACCACAGGGAGGAAAACCATGAAAAGACGCCAGTTCCTGACCACCGCCGCCGTCGGCGCGGGTGCCACCGCGCTTGCCGCCCCGGCCATCGCCCAGTCCGCGCCGACCTTCGCATGGCGGCTCACCTCGGGCTTCCCGCGCACGCTCGACACGATCTATGGCGCGGCCGAAACCTTCGCCGCCCATGTCGCCACCGCGACCGACGGCGCGTTCCAGATCCAGGTCTTCCCCGCCGGAGAAATCCTGCCCATGCCCGAAGCCGCCGATGCCGTCAGCACCGGCACGGTCGAGATGGCCCACACGGCCTCCTACTACTACTGGGGCAAGGACCCCGCCTTCGCGCTCGGCACCGCGATCCCCTTCGGCCTCAATGCCCGCGGCACCAATGCCTGGCACTTCCAGGGCGGCGGCATGGCGCTGATGAACGAATTCTACGCCACCCAGAACATCTACGGCCTGCCCGGCGGCAATACCGGCGCGCAGATGGGTGGCTGGTTCCGCAAGGAAATCAACAGCCTGGCTGACCTGCAAGGCGTCAAGATGCGGATCGGCGGCATGGGCGGCCTGATCATGGAAAAGCTCGGCGTCGTGCCCCAGCAGATCCCCGGCGGCGACATCTACCCCTCGCTCGAACGCGGCACCATCGACGCGGCCGAATGGGTCGGCCCCTATGACGACCTCAAGCTCGGCTTCAACCAGGTCGCGCCCTACTACTACTATCCCGGCTTCTGGGAAGGCGGGCCGATGCTCCACTTCTTCATCAACCTCGACAAGTGGAACGAACTGCCCCCCGCCTATCAGGCGATTCTGACCAACGCAGCCGCCTTTGCCAATACCGACATGATGGCCATGTACGACGCCCGCAACCCCGCCGCGCTGCGCGAACTCATCGCCGGGGGCGCCCAGCTCAAGGCCTATCCCGACGAGGTGATGGCCGCAGGCTTTGCCGCCGCGAACGAGACCTATGCCGAGCTTTCGGCCCAGAACGCGATGTTCAAGAAGATCTACGACAGCTATTCGGCCTTCCGCAACGAATCGAACCTCTGGAACCAGGTGTCCGAATACACCTTCGACACCTTCATGATCCGCAACCGCCCCTGAAGCGACGCGGCCGTGACACGACTGGGGGCCGGGTTCATCCCGGCCCCTTTGCCTTGCGCAACATTGCCCGGCCCCGCCGCTCATGCAGCTCGATCAGCTGCCGCCGGTGCCCGTCCTCCTCGGCCGCCATCCCGTCGAACACCGCGGGCAAGGCGGGATAGGCCTTCCGCAGCTTCTCGCCACAGGTCCGGTAGATGCGCGCGTCATCCTCCTCGGCCGCGATGGCAAGCGCCAGCACCTCCTGTTCCGAAAGATCGTCAAACCGCCGCCGGCTGGTCAGTCGGGCGAACATCGGCGCGTCGCCTTCCGTGACTTGCCGCAAGCCTATACCCCTCCCGTCCGGCGGCACCCCCGGGCCTTGCCCCCCGCCACCGCCCGGGCCAAAGGCCAGGTCCGTCCCGCTTGCCCCGCCTCCTACCCCCGCCTATCTTGCGGAGGTCTTACCGCCGGAGGCTCCATGCCCGCCCCCCTCACCACCATCGTCTCGACCAAAGGCCTGGCCATCCTGCCCAAATCCATCCGGGGCCGGCGCGACTGGGACGCGGGCACCAAACTCGTCGTCGAGGATACGCCCGACGGCGTCCTGCTGCGTCAGGCCCCCGCCTTCCCCCCGACCCGGCCCGAGAACGATACCTTCGCCCATTCGCAAGGGACGCTGGAGGGCATCCTGACGGATCTGGAATGGGGGGAGCAGCTGTTCGCAGCTGGTCGCGGGGCCGCACATTACGCCAGGGCGATGTGCGCGAGCTGAGATGACCAAAAAGGCAAAACTTTCGGAATACTCTAGAGTTCCCGTTGTCAGTTCTCTTGTATCGAAAAAAGCTGTCGTACTGGCAATGTTGAGCATTCTTGTTCTTTGCGCTTGCACTGCGGGTAGCAGAGGGCGGGTTCTCGCTCGGTTCCCTGACGATATATCCGTTCAGGATTTCATATTTATCAAGACAAACTTGATAGACTGCACGTTTGCAGAGGTTTCTATTGACACTGATGTGACGATTGATCCGTCACGTTTTCAAGCTTCACTTGAGGCGCTTGATGCACTTGAGCAATCCGGTCCTTTTTCTTATCTTGAATTCCCGGATGATGGTTTTCATTATTTCAGCGGTGTTTCATTGGTTGAACTGATAAGCCTGATAGGGCTTAAAGGAGACTCAGAGCTGGAATTCATTATTGGGGAATGGATTTTCGCATCAAAGCAATGCATGCCGACAACGGCTGGCCCCCTGTCCCAGGCGAAAGTCCGGTATCGGGGGTTAATCAGTGATTCCGATCTCATCATTGTGATCGGCGCAGATCAGCCCAATACAGTGATCCTTGTAGACCTGGCTGAAGCCCGGGCTTATTATTTGGGCCCGTGAGTAGACGGCATCGAAGGAGAAAAATGAAATGCCGAAGACTTACATACTCCCAGACCCGCTGACCGGAGAACCTGTGGCATATGTGAACCGATGGGAGTTCAATTGGCAAAAATGCGATCCGGCTTGACTTGCTTTCTCAAAGGGTTCGACCGCACCCTGCGCGGCTGGCGGCGGTCCGGCGCGGGAACGGACTCGCATGGGTTCGGGCAACGGCCTCAGTCGGTGACTGTAGCAAGACGGTTATGGCTCCATTAGTGGCAGACGGGCAGAGCGGACGCCTGCAGGAGGGCGGGATGCGGGCGGGCACGGTGCTGTTGGACCGTGACGCTGTGCCTGGTTTGGTGCAAGAGTGCAGGGTGGCCGGGGGCTATGCCTTCGACACCGGGAGCGGGCCGGTCGCCAAGCCAGGCAAGGCGCCGCATGCGTTTGACTGGTTGGACCGGCTGCCCCGACGCAAGGACTATATCATTCACCGCTCGCGCAAGAAGCTTGAGGGCATTCTGGCGGATGGGGAGTGGAGGGGAAGCCGGTCGGAACTGATTGAGGGGCGGTTGAGGCAAACCATGATGATGAGGGTGAATTGATATGAACGCAATGATGTATTTTGTACTGCAATGACCGTCAAAGTCACTTTATTCACCCTAGCGCTCTTCGCTCTGGCATACTTCTTGGCGATGAAGACGGCGTTTCCCCTGATCGCGGGCTTCTCACCATATATTGTCATTCGGGACGTGCTCTTTACAGTGACGCTCTTTTCACTTGTCTGGATAGTTTCCACCGCAATCATGTTTCTTTTCTTCTTTAGAGCAAGCAGTGCATTTCTAGGGTTGATTTTTGCATCACTGGTGTGGAACATTACTCCTGTCTTGCCTGAAGCTCTCAATCTACGGGGTTCTGGATTCTCAATGAGCTGGGGCGGTATTCCCGTAATTGAAAACGGCCGACGAACCGACTTTGGGATGAGAATATTCTATGCAGAAATAGTCGTCCGTGTCTGCTCTGTGCTTGTGAGCGTCCTCTATGCATCTTTGGCTTTCAGGAAGGTAAAAAATGGAACCTTGGAATAACAACGGTGATGGCACGGTTTCTTTTGAGGCATGGGGTCTTGGTACGATTACCGTTGGATCAAGTTACGTTCTGGGGACGCATTTGGAAGGAATAAAGAGGCCGGATGTCCATGATATCAATAATGGTTATAATTAACGGGACTATCAGGCGACAAATCCGTTGGGAATACCAGATAGAGCGATTTGGGCCGGCCGCTCCGGCGCAAGGACTATATCATCCGCCG
>JBEIDZ010000108.1:0-8099 GCA_040383215.1 Paracoccaceae bacterium
GATACGCTCTGGTCCGTCGAAGGCAACGCGACCCTGACCCCGGACACCCCGGTGACGCTAGTTTGGGACAATGGCGCAGGCCAGGTCTTCCGCCGCCAGATCGCCATCGACCCCGACTACATGTTCACGCTGACGCAGTCTGTCGAAAACGCCTCCGCTACGCAGATCACCCTCTCTCCCTATGGCCTGATCGCCCGGCACGGCAGGCCCGATGCGCCCTGGAACTTCATTCGTCACGAAGGCCTCGTGAGAATGTCAGACGGTATTCTGCAACAAATTACCTACAGCAACCTGTCCGACCTCGAGACCGAGGCCTCAGACGGAAGTCTTACTGAGGAGGTTTCCGTCGAAAATTCCGGATGGATCGGTTTTACTGACGTCTACTGGATGGCGACGCTTATCCCTCCCGAAGGGACAGCGTTTACGTCGATTGCGCGTTTCCTTCCATCAACTGGAGTGATGCAAACGCTAGTGTTTCTTCCTCCTGAAAACGTTGCCCCCGGCGCATCCGCAACAGTCGAAACCCATCTCTTTGCCGGCGCCAAGGAATGGGAGACGATCCGGAACTACCAGAACGACAAGGGGATCGACCGATTCCTTGATTCGATCGACTGGGGCTGGTTCTTCTTCCTCACCAAACCGATGTTCTGGCTGCTGCACCACATTAACGCGCTCATCGGCAACATGGGCTGGGCCATCATTGTGCTCACACTGGTGATCAAGGCGCTGGTCCTGCCACTGGCGTACAAATCCTATGTCTCGATGGCCAGGATGAAGGAACTGCAGCCCGAGATGGAAAAGCTCAAGGAGCGGGCCGGCGACGACCGGATGGCCCTTCAGCAGGGGATGATGAAGCTGTACAAGGACAACAAGGTTAACCCCGCGTCGGGTTGTCTTCCGATCCTGATCCAGATTCCGATCTTCTTTTCGCTCTACAAGGTGATCTTCGTCACCATCGAACTGCGCCAAGCGCCCTGGATCTGGTGGATTCGAGACCTTTCCGCCCCCGACCCGTCTTCGATCCTCAACCTTTTCGGCCTGCTGCCCTGGGATACGCCCGGCCCGAACAGTCTTTTATTCATTTTCTCGCTCGGCGTCCTGCCGATCATCCTCGGTATTTCGATGTGGCTTCAGCAGAAACTGAACCCCACCCCCACCGACCCGACGCAGAAGATGGTCTTTGCCTGGATGCCTTGGATTTTCATGTTCATGCTCGGCACCTTCGCCTCGGGCCTCATCATCTACTGGATTGCCAACAACCTGATCACCTTCGTCCAGCAATACACCATCATGCGCCGGCACGGGCACAAGCCCGACATCTTTGGCAACATATTCGGCGGCTGGGGAAAGAAGGCCGCCGCCACCGACACTGGCAAGCCCGGGGGCAAATAGGTGGCCACCGTCGCCGCCCTCTGGCGGCACCCGATCAAGAGCCATGGGCGCGAAGCGATGGAAAGCCTGACGCTCGCTCCCGGTCAGACCATTCCCTTCGACCGGGCCTGGGCTGTCGTCCATGACGCAAGCGGCTATGACACCGCCACCCCTGCGTGGGCGACCTGCCAGAACTTCATGATCGGCAGCCGCAACCCTGCCCTCGCCGCCCTCTGGGCCAAGGTCGATGGCGCCCGTGTCACCCTTACCCATCCCGATCTCGGCCAGATCACCTTCGACCCCGACGATCCTGCCGATGCCGCCCGTTTCATCGCCTGGATCATGCCGATCTGTCCGCAGGACCGCGCCCGCCCGTGCGCGCTGGTCCGCGTCGCGGGGCGCGGGATGACAGATACCGATTACCCTTCCGTCTCGGTGATGAACCGCGCCTCACACGGCGCCGTCGCGACCCACCTTGGCGGCCACCTCGAAGAGGAGCGCTGGCGCGGCAACATCTGGCTCGACGGCCTTGCCCCCTGGACCGAGACCGCCTGGCCCGGCCGCCGCCTGCGCGTCGGCACGGCCGAGCTTGCCATCCGCGAACCCATCCCCCGCTGCCTGCACACCGCAGCGAACCCCATGACCGGCGAACGCGATGCCGATACGCTCGGCGCGCTTCAGACCCTGACCGGCACACGCGATTTCGGGGTCTATGCCGAGGTCTTGAACGGGGGCACGATTCGCCCGGGCGACATGGCGGAGCTTGTCCCCTGATG
The DNA here is from genome assembly GCA_040383215.1 of Paracoccaceae bacterium. Lineage (GTDB taxonomy): Bacteria > Pseudomonadota > Alphaproteobacteria > Rhodobacterales > Rhodobacteraceae > JBEIDZ01. The sequence continues at coordinate 2,148 of JBEIDZ010000108.1, forward strand.
CTTTCCTATCCCGAAACCCCTCCCCCCACCGCGGAAGAGGCCGAGGCCGCTCGCCGCCTCTTTGCAGGCCCCGTGGAATTCCTCAAGGGCGTCGTCGCCATGGCGGGACTGCCCCCCGCAGACCGGGCCGAGGTCTGCTTCGCCGGCCGCTCGAATGCCGGCAAGTCGAGCCTGATCAACGCGCTCACGGGCCGGCGGGCGCTCGCGCGCGCCTCGAACACTCCCGGTCGCACTCAAGAGATCAACTTTTTCACCCTCGGCGACCGGCACTATCTCGTCGATCTTCCCGGTTACGGCTTTGCCGAGGCGCCCGTCGCCATCGTCGAACGCTGGCAGAAGCTGCTCAAGAGCTACCTCGCCGGCCGCGCGACCCTGCGCCGCGCCTTCGTCCTCATCGACGCCCGCCACGGCATCAAGGCTGTCGATCAGGAGATTCTCACTCTCCTCGACAAATCCGCCGTGACCTTTCAGGTCGTCCTGACCAAGATCGACAAGGTGCGCCGGTCCGATCTCGACGCGACCCTCCTCCAGGTGCGTGCCGCGCTCCGCAAACACCCCGCCGCCTTCCCCGAACTGGTCCTCACCTCGTCCGAAGAGGGAACAGGCATCGAAACACTGCGCAGCATCATCGCCCACATCGCCTGAGGAACTGCCCATGAGGAAACAGGACATGAACCGCGACTGGACGTTGACCGCCCGCACCCTGTCCGAGGCGCTGCCCTATCTGCAGCGTTACTCCGGCGCGGTCGTCGTCGTGAAATTCGGCGGCAATGCCATGGGCGACGATGCCGCCATGGCCGACTTTGCCCGCGACATCGTGCTGATGCGCCAGGTCGGTGTGAACCCTGTGGTGGTCCATGGCGGCGGCCCGATGATCAACGACATGCTGAATAAGCTCGGGATCGCCTCCACCTTTGTCCGCGGCAAGCGGGTGACCGACAAGGCCACGGTCGAGGTCGTCGAGATGATCCTTTCCGGCCTTGTCAACAAACGCATCGTCCAGGCCATCAACGACCAGGGCGGCCGCGCCGTCGGCATCTCGGGCAAGGATGACGACCTCATGGTCTGCGAAGCCGACGACCCCGAACTCGGCTTTGTCGGCCGCCCGGTCGAAATGAACGTGCAGGTCCTGCGCGATCTCTACAATGCCGGCATCATCCCCGTGGTCGCCCCCGTCGCCACCGGCATGGCCGACAACGAAACCTTCAACGTCAACGGCGATACCGCCGCCGGCGCGATTGCCGGTGCGCTCAAGGCCGACCGGCTGTTGCTTCTGACCGATGTCGCGGGCGTCAGGAATGCCGAAGGCGACATCGTGACCCAACTCACACCCGCCCAAGTCCGAGCCATGATCGCCGAAGGCACCATCTCGGGCGGCATGATCCCCAAGGTAGAAACCGCGCTTGCCGCAGTAGAACAGGGCGTGCGCGCTGCCGTGATCCTCGACGGGCGGCTGCCGAATGCCTGCCTGCTCGAGCTCTTCACCGATCACGGCGCGGGTTCGATCATCCGCTCCACCGAACCGCGGATCAAACCGCGCCGGACATGACGACCGCCGCAATTGCAGAGGCAGCTGCCCGCGAATGTCTCACCATCCTCGGCACCGCCCCCCTCCTGCCCGAGGATGGTTTGCCACGGCACCTGCGCTCCGTCATCCTGCTCGGCCCAGACGAACCTGCCTTCTGGCCGCATTTCCGGGCTTCGCCCGAGGCGGGCGACGCCGCCACCGACCCGCTCGACCGTTGGTCGCGCCGCGTCATCGGCCGCCTCGCCTGCGCCCACGGTGGCAAGGCCCTCTTCCCATTCAGCGGCCCGCCCTGGCGGCCCTTCATCGCTTGGGCCATGCGTTCTGGTCGGGCGCACCTAAGCCCGGTCAGTCTGCTCGTCCATACCGATGCCGGTCTCTTCTTCTCCCTGCGCGGGGCAATCGCCCTCCCCGATGCCATTCCTTCAGAGCCCACGCCAAACCCTTGCGAAAGCTGTGCAACCCAACCCTGTCTCTCGGCCTGCCCTGCCTCGGCACTGTCGGGCCAGGGCTACAACGTCGGCGCTTGTCATGCATTCCTTGACACCGCCGCCGGAACAGATTGCATGGACCGGGGGTGTGCGGTGCGTCGCGCATGTCCCGTCGGCAGCGACCGCCGCCTGCCTGCGCAGTCAACTTTTCACATGAAGGCTTTCCACCCGTGACCCTGCGCCTGATCCTGACCCGCCATGCGAAATCCGACTGGTCCACCCCCGGCGAGGCAGACCACGACCGCCCCCTTAACGCCCGCGGGCGCCGTCAGGCACCGCTGGTCGGCCGCTGGCTCGCTTCCCGCCGCGACCTTCCGGCCAAAATCCTCTGTTCCGACGCCGTCCGGACGCGGGAAACGCTCGACCTTATCCTACCCGAGCTTCACGGAAGCCCCGAGATCGCAATCGACCCCACTCTCTACCACGCCGCTCCTGACACGATCATATCGGCCATCCGCGCGCAGCACGTGCCCGTCCTCATGATCGTCGGCCATAACCCCGGGCTCGCCGAAGCGGCGCAACGCCTTGCCCATGCCGCGCCCCTGCACCCCCGCTTCAGCGATTTCCCGACCGGCGCAACCACCGTCTTCGACTTCACCGAGGATTCCTGGTCCGAGATCGGCTGGGGCCGCGGCACACTCCGCGACTTCGTTACGCCGGACGACCTCTCCGCCTGACCCCGCAAGTTGCACCGACGCAATACCGACGTGATACCGACGCGATACCGAAGCCCCGTCGCGGCGCACGTTTCGCTGTCATCCGTCAATGCCCGAGAATCTGGGACAGGAACAGTTTTGTCCGATCGGATTGCGGGTTGCGGAAGAATTCCCTGGGCTCGTTCTGTTCGACAATCTGGCCCTGATCCATGAAGATCACCCGATTGGCTACCGCCTGCGCAAATCCCATCTCGTGGGTCACGACAAGCATCGTCATTCCCTCTTCGGCAAGTTCGATCATCGTATCCAGTACTTCCTTGATCATTTCGGGATCAAGCGCCGACGTTGGCTCGTCAAAGAGCATGATTCGCGGTTTCATGCACAATGCTCTGGCAATGGCGACACGCTGCTGCTGACCGCCCGACAACTGTCCGGGATACTTGTTGGCCTGCTCCGGAATCTTCACCTTCTCCAGCAATTGCATTGCGATTTCTTCGGCCTCCCGCTTGGGCGTCTTGCGCACCCAGATCGGGGCGAGCGTGCAATTCTCGAGGATCGTGAGATGAGGAAAAAGGTTGAAATGCTGGAACACCATCCCGACCTCAGATCTGATCCGGTCGATGTTCTTGATGTCCGACGACAATTCCGTCCCATCGACAATGATTCTCCCGGTCTGATGCTCCTCCAGCCGGTTGATGCAGCGGATCAGAGTCGATTTTCCCGATCCCGAAGGCCCGCAGACAACGATCCGCTCACCCCGATAGACGGTCAGATTGATGTCGCGAAGAACATGGAATGTCCCGAACCACTTGTTCATCTGCGTGATCTGGACCGCCGCTTCGTCCGTGACGCTCATGTGGCTGCGTTCGATCTCGCGTGTCGTCGATTCAGTCATGGCGGCCCTCCGGACGGTTATCGCTGGTCCCGCTGGAGCTTTCGCTCCAGGTACAACGAATAGCGGGACATGGCGTAGCAGAAGATGAAGAAGATCAACGCAATAAACACGTAGATTTCCCAGTAGACCCCGTTCCAGTCGGTCGAAGCCCGGATCGAGCGCGCAAGTCCGATCGGATCATACATCCCGATGAACACAACAAGCGTGGTATCCTTGAAGAGACCGATGTAAGAGTTGACGATACCCGGGATTGAAATCTTGAGCGCCTGCGGCAGGATGATCAGCCGCATCGATTTCCAGTAATCGAAACCGAGCGCATCGGCAGCCTCGTATTGACCCCGCGGCAGGGCAGCAAGTCCACCCCGGATCACCTCGGCCAGATAAGCTGCCGAGAACAGCGTCACCATGATGATGATACGCAGCATCAGATCAAAATTCGTCTCCTTCGGCAGGAAATAGTTGAGCAGCAGTTGCGCCGTGAAAAGCCACACGATCAGCGGCACACCCCGGATCACCTCGATGAAGATGATCGAAAGCTTGGAAATGATGAACATGTCTGACTTACGGCCCAGCGCGAGGAGAATGCCGAGCGGGAGTGACAGCATGATCGCGCTCAGTCCGATCACGATCGAGAGCGTGAAACCACCAAAATTCTCCGACTTCACGGCGGGCAGTCCTATCGGAATGAGTGCGGAGCGGACGCTTGACAGGTGAACATCCACGAAAATCCAATAGATCACAGCTGCCAGAAGGCTGCCGGCAGAGGCAACGAAACCAGTCATGAATTGAGACAGAAACCGGAAGACGACCCACGCCAGTACGAAGCCCAATCCCACGCGGACCGGCCCCCAGATCGAACCTCCCCACAGGAGTGTATAGATCAGGAACGGCGCAACGAGACTGAACCACAGCATCTTCCGCGGCAGTTGCGTGAAAAGAACGGGCGCAATCGCGACGAAAAAGACGGTCAGGGCCGTGGGTGGCCGCCAGTAGCCCTCCTTCGGGTAAAAGCCGAACACCAATTGCTGCCAGCGATCAGTGATCACGGCAAAGCAGGCCGATCTGACCCCTTCGCCAAGGCGCTCGTCCATGATCGCCCGGCACTCCGCAAGCGACCCGGCATCCCAGACCGAAAACCACAGCCACGGAACGAGCCGGTTCAGGACGGACCAGACGAACCAGATCGAGATGAGGGTCAGGACAATATTCAGCGGTGATGAAAAGAGATTATCTTTCAGCCACTTGATCGCTGCAGTCTGTTGCTGCGGTGGAGGTTGCGGCGGCAACATCTCGATCCTGTAGAAGCTGCCTCCCGAAGTCGCATCGGTCATCTCAGCGCTCCTTCAGCATGATGCTGCGATTGTAGATGTTCATGAAGAACGAGATGATGAGACTTACGAACAGATAGAATGCGCCGAGTAGCAGGATTCCCTCAAGTTCCCGACCGGTCTGGTTGATCGTGATCCCACCCAGCGTCGCGCGCACGTCCATATAGCCCACAGCTATGGCTAGGGAGGAATTCTTTGTCAGGTTGAGGTATTGCGAGATAAGCGGAGGAATGATGACGCGCAGCGCCTGAGGCAGGATCACGAGACTCATGGTCCGATTTGGTAGCAGTCCGAGTGCATATGCGGCCTCGCTTTGTCCGCGAGAAATCGCAAGGATACCGGCACGAACATTCTCGGCAATGAATGCGCCAGTGTAGAGTGATAACGCCAACCACAATGCGGTAAAGGAATTCCGGAGCTGTAGTCCACCCTCGAAGTTGAAGCCACCAAGGGTTGGGACAACGAAACGCAAAGGACTTCCAAGGAGAAAAAAAACAAGCAGCGTTGGCAGAACGAGGATCCCAAGGATCGGCCATAGAACAGGACTGTCCTGCCCGGTTTCATAGAGCCGCCGGCGCGCCCAGTCGCGATAAAGATAGGCCGCGGCGAGCGAAAGAAGAAAGATGACCAGAAGTACACCGGACCCTTCGTCCCAAACCGGTTGTGGAAGGTAGAGGCCGCGGTTTGTTATCGCGACCGTACCAAACAGCACCATCGACGCTGTACCATCTTGCGCAAACGCCCTAGGGGTAGGTGTCGCCTCCGTCAACAGCGCATAGACAAGCAAAATCCAGAGTACGAGTGGCACATTGCGAAAAGCCTCGACATAAACCGCCATCAGGCGCGCCACGATCCAGTTGTTCGACAGGCGGAGAATACCCGCCAGGACACCAAGTATTGTGGCCATGACGCAACCCAAGACGGCAATCAGAAGAGTGTTGGCAACACCTACCAGAGCTGCACGCCCGTGTGACATGCTGCTGTCATAAGGGATTAGCATCTGGTTGATGTCGTAGCCGGCTCTCTGCCAGAGAAAAGAGAAACTAATGTCCTTGCC
>JBEIDZ010000109.1:0-7980 GCA_040383215.1 Paracoccaceae bacterium
CGAGCAGGAAGAAGGTCAGCATCACCGCCGCGTCGAAATAGGCGTGGTGCCCGCCATGCATCGTCTCGTAAAGCGAGATCGAGGACGCCAGGATGATGGCGAGCGAGATCGGCACATCCATCCCCAGCCGCCCCGCCCTGAGCGACGCCCAGGCACTGCGAAAGAAGGGCTGCCCCGCAAAGACCACCGTCGGCAGCGCGATCACGGCCGAGATGTAGTGAAACAGGTCCCGCGTCGCATCCGCCGCCCCCGACCAGACCGCGACCGACAGAAGCATGATGTTCATCATCGCAAAGAACGCCACACCGAGCCGCATCAGAAGATCGCGCGCCACGCGGTCGTTCTCGGTCCCCGACAGCGCCACGAGGTCAAGCGGCAGCGCCTCATGGCCCAGCGCCGCGATGGCCGCGATCAGGTCCTCGACCGTGCGCGACCCGTCATGGCGGATGCGCACGCGCCGCTGCGTCAGGTTCACCCGGGCCGCCGACACGCCGTCCAGCGCCATCAGCCCCCCCTCGATGGCCGAGATGCAGGCCGCGCAATGCATCCCCGGCACCGCGATCTGCACCTCCTCGCCGCCGGCCCCTCCCAGGCTGCGCGCGCGCTCTCCCATCGCGGGGGCGGCGGCGCAGCCCGGACAGGCCATCCCGCCCTGGAAATCGACCGCGCTCACGAGCCCTGGTCCCGGTGCACGACAAGCCGCTGGCGGAACGCCGTCCCGTCCCCGGCCCGCGCCTCCAGCCGCAGGTTCCACTGCCCCGGCTCTGTCGCCACCGCGGCGCGCCAGACCTGCCCGTCAAAGACGAAGACGGGGCTCTGGTCGTCCCTGACCGTGGTGGGCCGGCCAAAGACCCCCGCGACCGTGGCCGCCTGCGCCGGCCGCCCCGCCGCATCCGTCAACGACAGGATCAGCTCATCCCCCGCGATCCGCGCCTCTGCCGTCCAGCCCAGCGCCTCCTGCGCCGCGCGGTCCGCATCGAAAGTCTGGCTCGCGACATAGGAATTGGCGACCTCCAGCCCGGGAAATGTCCTCACCGCCTCAAAGGCCAGCACGGCATTGACCGCGATCGTCACGCCAAAAAAGGCCGAAAAGATAGCCAGCACCTTGCCCCCGGTCAGCGGCCCGCGCCACATCCTCATCATCCCTCGCCCTTTCCGCTGAAATGGCTGTCCTCAAAGGCGCGGTCGCCCGTCGTCGGGTTCTCGACCCAGAAGCGGATATCCGTCCGCCCCGCCTCTGCCGCCGCCTGCCCGGGCGGGGCATCGACATAGACGCGCAGCTGCGCCATCTCCTGCGGGGCGACCGTCACCGAATTCCCGGTCGCACCCTCGACATCGACCAGCAGGATCCCCTCTGACGTCAGCCCGATCTGGAACTGCCGCTCGCCATCGGCCATGTTGCGGATGCGCAGGTCATAGACGTTGCGGATTGTGCCGTCCGACAGCGTGACGAACACCGGATTGCGGATCGGCGCGACGGTCACGTCGATATCGGACCGGACGAACAGCGCAAAGACCAGTCCGATCCCGACCAGAGACCAGAGCGCGGTATAAAGCAGCGTCCGCGGCCGAAAGATGTGCCGCCAGACAGACGTCGCCGTCCCGCCCTGCCGCTCCACCTCTTCGTCGCGCAAGGTAAAGTAATCGACCAGCCCCCGCGGCTTGCCGATCTTGGCCATCACGTCGTCGCAGGCGTCGATGCACAGCCCGCAGGTGATGCAGGCCAGTTGCTGGCCGTCGCGGATGTCGATCCCCATCGGACAGACGTTGACGCAGGCCATGCAGTCGATGCAATCCCCGTGCCCTGCCTCGCGCGCCTTGCCCCGCGGCTCGCCCCGCCACTCGCGATAGCCGATGGTGATCGTGTCCTCGTCCATCATCGCGGCCTGGATGCGCGGCCAGGGACAGGCATAGATGCAGATCTGCTCGCGAAAGAACCCGCCAAAGGCAAAGGTCGTCGCCGTCAGGATCGCCACCGTCGCATAGGCGACCGGATGCGCCTGACCCGTGAAGAGATCGACAAACAGCGTCGGCGCATCGGCGAAATAGAAGACCCACGCCCCTCCCGTCGCCAGCCCGATCACCAGCCAGATCGTCCACTTCACCAGCCGCAGGCGCGCCTTGCGTGCATCCCAGGGCGCATGATGCAACCGCACCCGCGCATTGCGGTCCCCCTCGACCCAGCGCTCGGTCAGGATGAAAAGGTCCGTCCACACCGTCTGCGGGCAGGCATAGCCGCACCACACCCGCCCGAGCGCCGAGGTGAACAGGAACAGCCCCAGCCCCGCCATGATCAGAAGACCCGCCACGAAATAGAACTCGTGCGGCCAGATCTCGATCCAGAAGAAATAGAACCGCCGGTTGGCAAGGTCGAGCAGCACCGCCTGGTCCGGCAGGTCCGGTCCGCGGTCCCACCGGATCCAGGGCGTCACATAGTAGATGCCCAGCGTCACCGCCATGATCACCCACTTGAGGTTGCGGAATCGGCCCTTCACACGGCGCGGAAACACCGGTTCGCGCGCGGCATAAAGCGAGGGCGGGCTATCGAGCGAGGACATGGGCGTGCCGTGGGCCTTCCGGAATGTCAGTTACATCGCATCGTGCGGCAGGACCCCGCCTTGACCTGGATCAACGGTCCCTCTGGCCCTTCGTCCGGGAAAAGGGAGCGGCCCCTTGCCGGGGGCCGCTCCAAGGTGACGGGCCGCACCCTGCGCCCCGTCCAGGGAGGAAGCTATTCCCCGCCGCCCAGCTGGTGCACATAGGCGGCCACCGCATTGATCTCGGCCTGTGTGAGCCCACCCCCCGCCGGCCGCCATTCCTCGGACCAGGCCGGCATCACGCCGAACCGCGCGTATTCCACCGTATGGCGGAGCGTCGCCGCATCGCCGCCGTAAAGCCAGATCGCATCGTTCAGTGTCGGCGCCCCCATGTCGTGGTTGCCCTCGCCCTGTTCGCCATGGCAACTCGCGCAATTGGCGGCAAAAAGCTCCGCCCCCGCCGTGGCCTGCGCCACATCATGCTCCTGACCCGAGATGGCGAGCACATGGTTCACCACCGCGTCGATCTCCTCGGGCAGCAGCACATCCTTGTAGGCCGGCATCTGCGTCCAGCGCGCATCGGGCGACTGGTCGTTGCGGATGCCATGCGCCACGGTAAAGGCGATCTCGTCGATCGTCCCGCCCCAAAGCCAGTCATTGTCCAGAAGGCTCGGATAACCCGAAGCCTGCACCCCCGCCGCACCCGACCCGTGGCATTGCGAACAATTGGCGCGGAACACCGCCGCCCCCATGTTGACCGCATAGCCATGCAGGTCGGTATTTCCGGAAAGCGCGGCCAGATCCTGCATCCCGCCCAGTTCGGCATTCAACGCCGCATTGCGTTCGTTCCAGGCGGCCAGTTCCTCGGCCGCCTGCCCCCGCGTCGAAAACCCCAGCACGCCCGAGGTCGCCCGCGTCAGCATCGGCCAGGCCGGAAAGGCGATAGTATAGGCCACCCCCCAGGCGATCGTCGCATAGAAGATCCAGACCCACCACCGCGGCAGCGGGTTGTTCAGTTCCTCGACCCCGTCCCAGACATGGCCGGTCGTCTCGACCCCGGTCTGGCCCTTCTTTTCGGGTTGCCTGCTCATGGCCGGGCCTCCGGATTGCGCGTTGCGGGGGCGGGCCTGTCCTCGTGCCGGAACGGCACATCCGCCGCATCGCGATGCAGCGCGCCGCTGCCCGGCCGGAAGGCGTAAAGAATGACACCGACAAAGATCATGAACAGCACCAGCAAGGCCCAGCTGTCCGCGAACTGGCGAAGGAAGGAATAGGTATCCATCGCGGCCTCCTACCGGTTCGGATCGGGGGTATAGGTCGAAAAGTCGACCAGCGTCCCCAGCATCTGCAGATAAACGATCAGCGCATCCATCTCGGACACGCCGGGCTGGCCGTCGGGGTTCGACGCGACGACCGTATTGCGCGGATCGGTCCCGTCCTCGGGATCCGGATCGACGACATAGCGCGCGACCATTGCGTCATACCCCTCCGACGCCGGGTCGATCTGCGCCAGGAAATCGGCCCGCACACTGGCGATCATCTCGTCGCTGTAGGGCACGCCCACCGTCCGGTGCGCCGACATCAGATCGGCGATATGCGCCCCGTCCAGCTGCCGGTCCAGCAGGAACCCGTAAGGCGGCATGATCGATTCCGGCACGACGGATTGCGGCTCGATCAGATGCTGCACATGCCAGTCATCCGAATACCGCCCCCCCACCCGTGCCAGGTCCGGCCCGGTCCGCTTCGACCCCCACTGGAACGGATGGTCATACATCGACTCCGCCGCCAGACTGTAATGGCCATAGCGCTCGAACTCGTCCCGCATCGGCCGGATCATCTGGCTGTGGCAGACATAGCAGCCCTCGCGGATATAGATTTCCCGCCCGGCCAGCTCGAGCGGCGTATAGGGCCGCATCCCCTCCACATCCTCGATCGTGTTCTCGATGTAGAACAGCGGGACGATCTGCACGATCCCCCCGACCGAGACGACCAGCAGGCTCGCGACCAGAAGCAGCGTGGCATTGGTTTCCAGGATCTTGTGACGCTCAAGCAGGGCCATGATCGCGCTCCCTCACTCGGCCGCAACAGCCATGGCGCGCGGCGCCTGCCGCCCATAGGCCGTCATCCACAGATTGTAGACCATGATCAGCGCCCCGCTCAGATACAGCACCCCGCCCAGCGCGCGCACCACATACATCGGAAACTTCGCAGCCACCGTGTCGGCGAAGGAATTCACCAGGAACCCCTGCGCATCGACCTCGCGCCACATCAGCCCTTCCATGATCCCCGTCACCCACATCGAGGCCGCGTAAAGCACGATCCCGATGGTGGCGAGCCAGAAGTGCCAGTTGACCAGCGTCAGGCTGTAAAGCCGCTCCCGCCCCCAAAGCCGCGGCACGAGGAAGTAAAGCGCCGCGAAGGTGATCATCCCGTTCCAGCCCAGCGCCCCGGAATGGACATGGCCGATCGTCCAGTCGGTGTAATGCGACAGCGAATTGACCGCCCGGATCGACATCATCGGGCCTTCAAAGGTCGACATGCCGTAAAAGCCCAGCGAGATGACCATCATCCGGATGATCGGATCCGTGCGGATCTTGTCCCAGGCGCCCGACAGCGTCATCAGCCCGTTGATCATGCCGCCCCAGGACGGCATCCACAGGATGACCGAAAACACCATCCCCAGCGTCGAGGCCCAGTCCGGCAGCGCGGTATAGTGCAGATGGTGCGGACCCGCCCAGATATAAAGGAAGATCAGCGACCAGAAATGGATGATCGACAGCTTGTAGCTATAGATCGGCATCCCCGCCTGCTTGGGCACGAAATAGTACATCATGCCCAGAAAGCCCGCCGTCAGGAAAAAGCCCACCGCATTGTGGCCGTACCACCATTGCGTCATCGCATCCTGCACGCCGGAAAAGACCTGCACCGACCGTGACCCGAAGATCGACACCGGCACGACCAGGTTGTTGACGATATGCAGCATCGCCACGGTCACGATGAAGGCCAGCAGGAACCAGTTCGCCACATAGATGTGGGGCTCCTTGCGCTTCATGATCGTGCCCAGAAACACCAGCAGATAGGCCACCCACACCACGGTCAGCCACAGGTCGACATACCATTCCGGCTCGGCATATTCCTTGGACTGGGTCGACCCCAGAAGGTACCCCGTCGCCGCCAGCACGATGAACAGGTTGTAGCCCCAGAACACGAACCAGCCGAGGTTCCCGCCCCAGAGCCGCGCCGCGCTCGTCCGCTGCACGATGTAGAAGGACGTCGCGATCAGCGCATTGCCGCCAAAGGCAAAGATCACCGCCGAGGTATGCAGCGGTCGCAGGCGGCCGAAATTGCCCATGCCTTGCGTCCATTCCATGTTGAGCTGCGGAAACGCCAGCTGAAAGGCGATGAAGGTGCCCAGGAGGAACCCCACCACCCCCCAGAAGGCCGTCGCGATCACCCCGTACCGGATCACGCCGTCCATGTACTCGCCCTCGTCATGCCCCGGCGGTCCGGTCGGCTCGTCGATGTTGCGCACCGTCCAGATGAACAGGCCCGCCGCCACGGCCATGATGATCAGCATGTGCACCTGATAGGCGAGGTCGCGTGCCCAGTTCGCCGCGACCGCGGCGAAAAGGACGATCACCCCAAGCACCGCGATCTTGATCCAGTCCCACATTCGCAAGGTTCCCTTTGCCTGCGCCGGATTCCGGCCCTGCCGGGCAGTCCCCGGGGGCCTTTGTCTGGATCGTCTATCGCCCCGCCCGCATCTCTCTGCCTTGATCCAAATCAAGGCTTTCCGTCCCGCAGGCCCTTACCGATCACCCCGACAGGACCGCCGGGCCAGACCGCCCGGACGGCCGGTACCGGAAGGGAGACGCCCGCCATGGCCTACCACACCATCGCCGTGATCATGACCGATGCCGAAGGCGATACCCCCGCGCTGCACGCCGCCCTCGCGCTGGCCCCGCGCGACGGCGCCCATCTCGATGTCCATTGCGTCGGCGTCGATCCTGCCCGCTTCGATGCCATGCCGGTCGGCGCCACCGCTGTCCTTTTGGAAATCGACGCCTCCGCCGCCCGCGACAGGGCCGAAAACCTGCTCGCCGCGGCCCGCGCCGCCATCCCGGCCGGGCTTGACCGGATCACGCTCCAGTCGCTCGTGATCTCCAACCTCGGGCTCGATGCCGCCATCGCCCGGCTCGCCCGCTATGCCGATCTCGTCGTCGCCGCGCGCCCCTACGGCCCTGGCCAGTCCGCACTCGCCACGGCCGTCGTGGAAGCCGAAATCTTCGGCAGTGGCGCGCCCGTCCTCCTCGTCCCGCCGGCGAAACTTGACCTGCGCGAACCCTTCCGCCGCCCGCTCCTCGCCTGGAACGAAACCGAGGAATCGCTCCACGCAGTCCGCCTCGCTTTGCCCGTCCTGCGTGCGGCCACCCATGTGGATCTCGTCATCGTCGACCCGCCGCCCCATTCGGCCGAACGCTCAGACCCCGGCGGCAGCCTCTCGCTCATGCTCTCCCGCCACGGCATCAAGGCCGAGGTCTCGGTCCTGGCCAACACCATGCCGCGCACGGCCGACATCCTGCTGCGCTTTGCCCGCGAACACGGCAACGACGTCATCGTGATGGGCGCCTACGGCCATTCCCGCTTCCGCGAATCGCTCATGGGCGGCGCCACGCGCGACATGCTCGAAGCCTCGCCCATCCCGCTTCTCATGGCGCACTGACATGGCCCCGGCCTGTCCCCCGATCCCGACAGGCCGGACAGGTCACGCCGGATCAGGCGACGAGCCCGCCGTCCATATCATCCCCGGTCTCCAGCATCAGTCGCCGGATATCGGGCACCACAATCCGCCGCTTGCCGTCCAGCACGATGATCCCCTCACCCTTCAGCGCCGAAATCTGCCGGCTCACGGTCTCGAGCGTCAGGCCCAGGTAATCCGCCATCGCCTCGCGCGTCAGCGGAATGTCGATCACGATCGTGCCCTTCGACGCCACCAGCCCCGCGGCCGCCTCGCGCCGCGCGATGATTGTCAAAAGGCTCGCGATCTTCTCCCGCGCGGTCTTGCGGCCCAGGACCAGCATCCACTCCCGCGCTGCATCCAGCTCGTCCAGCGACATGTGCAACAGCCGCTCCGCGATATGCGGCGTGCTGGTCAGCAACTGCTCGAAGGGCTTGCGCCGGAAACAGCACAACGTGACGTCGCTCACCGCCGTCACGTCATAGGGCGACATCTTCCGCCCCGGCCGCCCCATGAAGTCCGACGGCAGCAACAGCCCCACCATCTGCGTGCGCCCATCCTGCATCGTCTGGCTCAGCGTCGCCACCCCCTGCACGACCGAGGCAACAAACGACATCTCGTCCCCCGCCCAGGCAATCGTCTGCCCGGCCTCGAAGTTGCGGTAATACTTCATCTGCTCCAGCCGCTCGAGCTCGTCGGTCTCGC
>JBEIDZ010000110.1:0-7877 GCA_040383215.1 Paracoccaceae bacterium
AATACCGACGTGATACCGAAAGGCGATGCCGGGAACGGACCGATTCGGCAAAGGCGATTGCGGGCCCCCGCGCCCGACCGCGCGCTGCCCGGACGATACCTTTACCCGGCGGCCCGGCCCCATCCGGTCCTTGGCGCTGCGCACCGATTCGCGCCGGTGCCCCGGACCTGTCGGCCCGCGCCGCAGTGCGCGGCCAACCCCGCGCCGCGCAGTGCCAAAAAAAAACGCCCGCGCAAGGCGGGCGTTAAGTCGTTGAGGCAGGTTTCATACAGGCAAGAAACCTATCGAGCAGTGACGTGCTTATAGGCAATCCTGCGCCGCTTCGCCAGCTAAAAGTTTGATAAAGCACACCAGCCGTCGTAGGCTCGGCCCGAGACATTACGGCGCAGAGGGGACCGTTCCAGCCATGACCAGACAGCTTTTCCGCGGCCTTGCCGCCGTGCTCGCGCTCTGCGCCACCACAGCCCTGGCCGAGCCGCAGCATGGCATCGCTATGTATGGCGACCCTGCCCTACCACCGGATTTTGTGGCCCTGCCCTATGCCAACCCCGACACGCCCACCGGCGGCGCGGTCATCAGCGCCGAGGTCGGGACCTTCGACAGCCTCAATCCCTACGTGCTCAAGGGCACCGTCCCCTGGCAGCTGACCTCGCTCATCACCGAAAGCCTGATGGGCCGGTCTCTCGACGAGCCCTTCACCCTCTACGGCCTTCTGGCCGAATCAGTCGAAACCGATCCTGACCGGACCTGGGTCGAATTCACCCTCCGCCCCGAGGCCCGATTCTCCGACGGCAGCCCCGTCACGGTCGAGGACGTGATCTGGTCCTACGAGACGCTCGGCACACAGGGGCATCCGCGCTATCTCACCTTCTGGGAAAAGGTCGCCTCGATCGAGGCGACGGGCGAACGCAGCATCAGGATCACCTTCAACACCGCCGACCGCGAACTCGCCATGCTCGCCGGCATGCGCCCCATCCTCAAGAAGGCCCAGTGGGAGGGCGTGGACTTCGCCACGAGCGACGGTCTCGACATCATCCCCATCACGTCAGGGCCCTACGTCATCAAGGATTTCGAGGCTGGCCGCTTCCTCGAACTTGCCCGCAATCCCGACTACTGGGGCGCCGACATCCCCTTCCGCCGCGGCACCAACCGCATCGACACGATCCGCATGGAATTCTTCGGCGACGAAACCGCCGCCTTCGAGGCCTTCAAGGTCGGCGAGGTGAACATCATGCGCGAAACCAACGTGGCCCGCTGGGATGCGAATTACGACTTCCCCCGCGCCCAGTCGGGCGAGATCGTGAAATCCGTCATCCCCCACCAGCGCCCCACCGGCATGACCGGCTTCGTGATGAACACCCGCCAGCCCGTCTTCCAGGACTGGCGCGTGCGCGAGGCGCTGATCACCGCCTTCAACTTCGAATTCATCAACGACACGCTGACCGGCGGCCAGCAGCCCCGCATCCAGAGCTACTTCTCCAACTCGCCGCTCGGCATGGTCCCGGGCGAACCTGCCTCGGGTCGCGTGCTTGAATTCCTGGAACCTTTCGCCGCCGACCTGCCCCCCGGCGCGATCGAAGGCTATGCCCTTCCCACAGGCGACGGGACCGAGCGCAACCGCGCCGGCACCGAACGCGCGCTCGCGCTTCTGTCCGAAGCGGGCTGGACGCTGGACGACGCGGGCGTGATGCGCAACGCCGCAGGCGAGGCGCTGACCTTCGAGATCGTGCTCGAAACCGGCTCCTCCGAACCCGAGACGATGATGCAGATGTATCTCCAGTCGCTCGCCCGGATCGGGATCGTGCCGACCGTCACCCAGGTCGACGGCGCCCAGTTCAAGGAACGGACGGACAACTACGACTTCGGCATGACCTTCTACCGCCGCGCCGTCTCGCTCTCGCCGGGCAACGAACAGACGCTCTACTGGGGCTCCTCCTCGGCCGACAACCCCGGCAGCCGCAACCTGATGGGGGTCAAGTCCCCCGCCATCGACGCGATGATCGAACGCCTCCTGACCTCTCAGGACCAGGAGGATTTCCGCGCCGCCGCCCAGGCCATCGACCGCATCCTGACGGCGGGCCGCTATGTCATCCCGATCTACCAGTGGAATGTCGCCCGGATCGCCCATGACGCCAGCCTGCGCTTTCCCGAGACCATCCCCCTCTTTGGCGACTGGCCCGGCTGGCAGCCCGACGTCTGGTGGTGCGACGGCGACTGCTGACGCGCCCGACAGCGCCCCTGCAGGGCCGGGCTGCCATGCCCGGCCTTGCGCCGGCGCGCGGACGGCTCTGACGGGTCTGGCGCGGCGCGCGGCCCGCGCTCTCTGCGCAGGCCCCACGCCCCGCGAAAGACCGCTCATGGTCAGCCTCGACATCTCCGCCGACCCGGTCTGCCCCTGGTGCTTCATCAGCAAGGCCGCTCTCGACAGCACCGCTCGCAACTCCCATCGTTTCAGCTCTGGCCGCGCCCCCTGTTCCAACGTCGCCATCCCGGCCGCCCACCCAGGTGACCTCCGGGACCATGTCATCGCCACCATCGGCCCATGAAAGCAAAGCCCATGATCCCCGCCGATCCGCCCGCCCGACGCCTCGCCCAGGGCGAATTCATCGCGCTCATGGCCATGCTTTCGGCCACGGTCGCCTTCTCGATCGATTCGATGCTGCCCGCTTTCCCCGAAATCGCGGCCGAGCTGTCGCCGGGCGATGTCAACCGTGCCCAGCTGGTCCTCACGGCCTTTGTCCTCGGGCTCGGGATCGGCACTTTCGTCACCGGCCCGATGTCGGATGCCTGGGGCCGCCGCCCGGTGATCCTCGGCGGCAGCGCGCTCTATGCCCTCGGCGCGCTCCTGGCCTGGGCCGCCCCCTCGCTCGAATGGATGCTCGCCGCCCGCCTGCTTCAAGGTCTCGGTGCGGCCGGTCCCCGTGTCGTCGCCATCGCCATGGTGCGCGACCTGCATGCAGGCCGCGACATGGCGCGGATCACCTCCTTCATCATGATCATCTTCATGATCGTACCCGCGATCGCCCCCGCGCTTGGCGCTCTCGTCATCACGGCCTTCGGCTGGCGCTCGATCTTCCTGACCTTTCTGGCCTTCTCGCTGCTCACCATGCTCTGGCTCGGCCTGCGCCAGCCCGAGACGCTTGCACCCGACCAGCGCCGCCCCCTCCAGCCCCGGCTCCTCTGGCAGGCGATGGCGGAGGTGCTCTCCTCCCCCGTCGCGCGGCTGGCCATCATCCTGCAGACCACGGCCTTCGGGATGCTCTTCGCCATCCTCTCGACGGTGCAGCCGATCTTCGACCAGACCTATGGCCAGGGTGACCGCTTCCCCTTCTGGTTTGCAGTCATCGCCGTCTTTTCTGCCGGCGGCAGCGCGCTCAATGCCCGCCTGATCCGGCGCATCGGCATCCGGCAGATGGTGTCGACGGTCTTCGGGCTCCAGGTCATCGCGACAGCCCTGCTCCTTGCCGCGCTCTTTGCCGGTCTGCCGCGCTGGCTCGAATTCGGGCTCGTGCTGGCCTGGACCATCGGCATCTTCGTGCAGGCCGGCCTGACCATCGGCAACCTCAGCGCGCTCGCGCTCGAACCGCTCGGCCACATCGCCGGCATGGCCGCGTCGATCACCGTGGCGCTCGCGACCGTGGGCTCGGTCGTCATCGCAGCCCCCATCGGGCTGGCCTTCGACGGCACCGCCGTGCCGGTCGCAACAGCGCTCCTCATCCTCGCACTCATCTCCGCCGCGCTCGCCCGCCTCATCCCCCGCGGCGTATGAGCGGCGCCGGCTACGGCTCCGCCACCGGCGTGATCTCCACCACCGTCACGCGTGCCCCACGGACGACCTCGTGGATGACCGCAGGGCCTGCAACCAGTCCAAGCCGCTCCGCAATCCGCACACCATCCCCGGGAGGCGCCAGGATCAGCCCAGGCCCCCCGCCTGTCCCGGCCCAGACAAGGGGCATCTTCGGGTTGCGCAGCGCAAGATTGCCCAGAACCCAGTTCATCCCCGACACCACGTTCTCGGGTGCCGGATCGACGGCGGCCATCGCCGCCTCAAGCCCCGCGAAATCCCCCACGCGGTAGCCCGGATCGCGCAAGGTCGCATAAGGAAGCGCCAGCATCGCCGCCACCCAGCAAAGCCCCGCGCCGATCCCGAGGCCCCACCGCTGCCGCAAGCTCAACACAGGCCAGAGCCAGAGCACCACTGCCGGCACCAGCAGCCAGAGCACTGGCAGGAGCCAGCGGTCCTTCACTGCCGTCACTCCAGCCAGCAGGATCGCTGCGAGGAGAACCGCAATCCCTCCCGCCACCCCGCCCACGAGGTATGCCATCGCATCCGGCCTGGCCGCCGGCCGCTGCTCGCGTGCAAGCCATAAGCCGCCAAGTACCAGGATCGCAACCGCGAGGAAGCTGACGATCCCGATCGCGAGCGACAAGAGCCCCTGCGCGCGCGCCCGGACGAACCCGGCCGGATCGAGGCCCAACTTGTGCAGGCTCGCCCCCGCAAGACCGGGGTTCATGAAGGCCCAGGCCGCAACCGGCGCGGCAACGGCCGCCGCAATCGCCATCGCCACAGCGATGCGCCGCCAGTCGAGCCGCCGCCGTCGCGGCGTGATTGCGGCCCAAAGCAGGAACCCCGCCGGGACCAGCCCGAAATTGTACTTCGCGATCAGGCCAAGCCCGGTGATGATCCCCAGTACGATCGCGTCCCGCCAACTGCCGCGCTGAAGCATCCGGTGAAAGGCGAGCACGAAGGCCACCGCCAGCGCAAAAACCAGCACCGAATGCGTCAGCGCCCTTTGCGCCTCCCAGACAACCTGGGGCAACAGGCCCAGTGCCAAGACCGCCACGCCCGCCTGCCTGACCGACACCTGCCGCGCAAGCCAGAGAAAAAGCCCAGAGAAAGCTCCCCACAAGAGCACTGCCTTGAGAAGCGAAAGGGCAATGATGCCCTCGCCGAAAATCCGGAAGAACGCCCATTGCAGCCAGAAATAAAGCGGGGGCTGCGCGTTGTAACCGGGAGCCAGCTCCCGCGCGAACCAGAAGGCCTCCGCCTCGTCAAGTTCCAGCGCCGGCCCGATCAGCACCCGGATCAACGCCTGCAGAAGGAAATAGCCTCCGAAAAGCCCGATCCAGGCCGCGCGAGAGGTCATTACTCCTTCCCGGCGTCCCTGGGCTGTGTCCACAGGAAATAGATGTTGCGCGAATAGACCAACAATCCGAAGGCCTGCCCGAGGATGAATACCGGGTCCTGCCTGTGGATCGCATAAGACAGAAGCATCGCCCCTCCCACGAAGGAGAAATACCAGAAAGCCTCCGGCACGATCGACTTTCGCATCCGCTCCGAGGCGATCCACTGCACGAGAAACCGCGCCGAGAACATGGCCTGCGCCGCGAACCCGATCAAAAGCCAGATCAACTCGATCTGCGATGTTTCGGCCATCAATTCCTTGAACATCAGACTTCTGCCTTTCGTTCTTCATGCGCAATAACAGGGCGCGCCCGCCGCACGAGCCAGGCCACGCCCATCAGGTCGGGGACGCCCTGCAGGGCGCGCTTCCAGTTGGTGTATTTCGACCGCCCATGCGCGCGCGGCCGGTGATCGACCGGCAGAAAGACCGCGCTGCAGCCATAGGCGCGAAACAGGGCCGGCAGGTAACGGTGCTGCCCATGAAAGAAGGGCAAGGCCAGATGCCGCTCACGTTCAAAGACCTTGAGCCCGCAGCCCGTGTCGGGGCAGTCGTCCCGCAGCATCGCTTTCCTCAGCACGTTGGCCCAATACGAAGCCCAGCGCTTGGACCAGCCGTCGCGCCGCTTGACCCGATGCCCGCCCACAAGCTGCGGCCCCTCGGCCCGCCAGGCCGCAACCAACCTCGGGATGTCGCCCGGCGGGTTCTGGCCGTCCCCGTCGATCGTTGCGACCAGCGCGAACCGCGCCTGCTGCACCCCGGTGCGCACCGCCGCCGACTGCCCCGCATTTGTCGCATGGCGGATCAACCTCACCCTCGGCTCCGCCGCCATCACACCCGCCACTTCCACGACCGTACCATCGGTCGAGGCGTCGTCAACCACGATGACCTCACCCAGGATCTCGGCCGGAATCACCTCGAGCGCCTCCTGCACGAGGGCCGCGATATTGCCCGCTTCGTCATGAGCGGGGATCACGAGAGAGATCTGCGGCATCGCGGGCAAGGCTCAGTTGAAGGATCGCCGCCCCGTAGCACGCCCGTCCTGACCCGTCACGCCTTGACCTTCGCCTTTTTCTCCTCGGCCAGCCTCTCGGCAAGATCACGCGCGATGGCAAAGGCTCCCTTGATCCGCTCCGCCTCGGTCGGCCAGTCGCGGCGCAGCACGATCCGGTTGTCCTTGACCTTCGCATCCCCTGCCATGGCGGCGATGAAGTCGACGAGCACCTTGGGCGAGGCGAACTTGTCGTTGTGAAAGCGGATCGTCGCACCCTTCGGCCCCGCATCGAGCGATGCGATCCCCGCACGCTTGCACATCGCCTTGATCCGCACGACCGTCAGCAGCATGTTCACCTCGCGCGGCAGCGCCCCGAACCGGTCGATCAGCTCGGCCGCAAAGCCTTCAAGCTCGACCTTCGACGACAGGTTCGACAGCCGCCGGTAAAGACCGAGCCGCACGTCGAGGTCGGGGACGTACTCCTCGGGGATCAGCACCGGCACGCCCAGATTGATCTGCGGCGCCCAGTGCCCGTCGTCATCGGTGATCCCCGGCGCCTGGCCGGCCTTGATCCGCGCGATCTCGTCCTCCAGCATCTGCTGGTAAAGCTCGTAGCCCACCTCGTTGATCTGGCCGGACTGCTCCTCTCCCAGAAGGTTGCCCGCCCCCCGGATGTCGAGGTCCTGGCTTGCGAGCGTGAAACCCGCCCCCAGCGTGTCGAGCGAGCCCAGCACCCGCAGCCGCCGTTCGGCCTGCACGGTCAGTTTCTGCCGCGGCTTTGTGGTCAGATAGGCATAGGCCCGCGTCTTTGACCGCCCTACGCGCCCCCGGATCTGGTAAAGCTGCGCCAGACCGAACATGTCCGCCCGGTGCACGATCATCGTGTTGGCGGTCGGGATATCGAGCCCCGATTCGACGATCGAAGTCGCGAGCAGGACATCGTACTTGCCGTCATAGAAGGCATTCATCCGGTCATCGAGCGTGCCCGCCGCCATCTGCCCGTGTGCGACAACGACCGACGCTTCGGGCACTTCGGTGCGCAGGAACTCCTCCATCTCGGGCAGGTCCGCGATCCGGGGCACGACGACAAAGGACTGTCCGCCCCGGTAATGTTCGCGCAACAGCGCCTCGCGCACCGTGATCGCGTCGAACTCCGAGATCTAGGTCCGGATCGCCAGCCGGTCGATCGGCGGGGTCCCGATGATCGACAGATCGCGCACGCCCGAGAGCGACAGTTGCAGCGTCCGCGGAATCGGCGTCGCGGTCAGCGTCAGCACATGCACGTCCGAGCGCAGCTGCTTCAGCCGTTCCTTGTGCTGCACGCCGAAATGCTGCTCCTCGTCGATGACCAGACGGCCCAGCGACCGGAAGGTCACCCCCTTGGCCAGCACCGCATGCGTGCCCACGACGATGTCGACCGTCCCGTCGGCCAGGCCCTTGCGGGTCTCCTCCGCCTCGCGCGCGGCGACAAAGCGCGACAGCGGCCGCACGACGAGCGGAAAGCCCCGGAACCGGTCGGCAAAGCTCTTGTAATGCTGCCGCGCGAGCAATGTGGTCGGCGCGATCACCGCCACCTGAACGCCCGACATCGCCGCGACAAAGGCCGCGCGGATCGCCACCTCGGTCTTGCCGAAGCCCACGTCGCCGCAGATCAGCCGGTCCATCGGCCGGCCCGCTTCCATGTCCTGCAGCACATCCTC
>JBEIDZ010000111.1:0-7858 GCA_040383215.1 Paracoccaceae bacterium
ACTGATCGGGACACCGTACGTGGGCCCGGCCAGTCTGCCTCCTGATTGTGACGCGGATCCGATCCGCGGCTGACGGACGATCTGGTTGCGCATCCCGATTTCCAGTCCGCGCAAAAGCTAGGGTCAGGACTCGTTCTTGTTTCATAGCCAGAACATGACTGTTGCGGCGAGGGCGATGGCTGAGAGGAAGACCTTCGGGCATCTGTCGTAGCGTGTGGCAACCCTGCGCCAGTCCTTCAGCCGCCCGAACATGATCTCGATCCTGTTGCGGCGTTTGTAGCGGCGCTTGTCGTGCTTGATGGGCTTGCCACGCGACTTCCGGCCGGGGATGCAGGGCTTTATCCCTTTGTCTTTCAACGCCTCCCTGCACCAGTCGGCGTCATGGCCGCGGTCAGCGAGCAGCCAGTCCGCCTTTGGCAAACTGTCCAGCAGGGCCGCTGCGCCGGTATCGTCGCTGACCTGGCCTACGGTCATGAAGAAGCGCATCGGGCGACCATCGGCGTCGGTGACGGCCTGCAGCCTGATGTTCATGCCACCCTTCGTCCGACCGATCAGACGGCCCCTTTTGTCGCCTGATCCCCCTTTTTCGACCACGGGCTGGTCGCCGTGCGGTCCGCCTTGAGATAGGTCGCGTCAATCATCACCGTCTTCGGAACAGCGGTCTCTGCGGCCAAACCGTCCATCATTCGGGCGAAGACCCCTTTGTCACTCCACTGTTTCCAGCGATTATAGAGGGTCATTGGTGGGCCATATTCCTTCGGCGGATCGCACTAGTGCAAGCCATTGCGATTGATGAAGATTATACCGCTCAACACCCGCCGACCATCAACGCGGAGCTTGCCATGGCTCTTCGGGAAGAAGGGCTGCAGTCGCGCCATCTGCACGTCTGTCAGACAGAAAATGTTGCTCAGTCGTCAGTCTCTTTACGGAGGCTGAATCATGCCGAAAGTCGAAGATCCATCGGTCCTGAACCCAACAACCTCAGTGGGAGAGCTTCGAGTCGACGTGCAGCTGGTTTGTCGTGCCCCGAATGTCCCTGCGGCAAGCTGTCCGTTCATCGGTTGCGCCCTTGTGTTTTGCGCAGCCAGTCCCAACATCGTTGGAAATCGAAGAGGAGTAATCCCGATGCTTTGCCCTACTGACGCGACGCCCCTCGTGATGACTGAGAGGTCAGGTGTGGAAATCGACTATTGCCCGACATGTCGTGGGGTATGGCTTGATCGTGGAGAACTCGACAAGATCATCGACCGGGCTTTGCAACAAGGGACCGCGTCTCCTGTGCCAGAACGTACCGCACCGTCCGCGACTCGTGCTCAACAGCGACACGGATATGATGACGATGATCACAACTACTCCCGCCGCAAGGCACGTCGCGACAGTTTTCTTGGAGAACTCTTCGATTTCTGATAGATTACCGCCAGACCATTGTTGGACACGTCGTCGGCGTGACCGAAGGTCAGGTGAGGCGATCTAACGGACAGTTTGGGCAGTCGGCCAGTTTACCCTGGTCCATCATTTGTTCAGACTGGGCATCTTGCCCAGCAGATCTGAGCTACTCCCCGATCCTTGGACAGTTTTCCGGGTGATTTGAGCTGCTTCCTGCACCTGCTGGTCGATTTGGGTTGCTTTGAGGTAGACCACGGCGGGCGGTTGTCCACCATGGGCAGTGTGGGGGCGTTGGTGGTTATAGAAGGTTATCCAGCGCCCGACGCCAGCCTTGGCCTGCTCACCTGTTTCCCATGCGTGCAGGTAGACGCATTCATATGTCAGGGACCGCCAGAGACGCTCGATGAAGATGTTGTCGAGACAGCGCCCTTCGCCGTCCATCAAGATCCGGGTGCCGATGCGCTTCAACCGGTCGCTCCAGGCGAAGGAGGTGAACTGCGATCCTTGATCGGTATTCATGATCTCGGGCGGGCCGAACCTGTGGATCGCCTCGTTCAGCGCCTCGACGCAGAAGTCGGCCTCAAGCGTGTCCGATTTCCGCCAGGCCAAAACCTTGCGGGTGAACCAGTCCATGATGGCGACCAGATACAGGAAGCCTGAGCGCATCGGTAGGTAGGTGATGTCGGCGCACCAGACCTGATTGGGCCGATCGACCCGCAGCCCGCCGAGCAGATAGGGGCAGGTCTTGTGCCCCTTCGCAGGCCGGCTGGTGTCGGGCTTCTGGTAGATCGGCATCACCCGCATGAGGCGCATCAGTCGCCGGATAGGTTTCGGGTTCACAGCATGGCCGTCTTCGGGCTTTCGCGGCCCCACCGGGGCCACGGTCCCTCGGACTTCGGCAGGGACCACGTCATCTGCCGCACGCCGTAGAACGGGGTATCCAGGAACTGCTTGTCGATCAGCAGCATGAGATCGAGGTTCATCGCCGTCTCCCCCTGCGGCGCGTGACAAAACGATGACTGCGAGATCGATAGCAGCCGGCACTGCGCCCCGACTGACAGGCTTGGGTGGTTCTTCTCGATCATCTCGCGCCTCACTTGCCGATCCAGGGCTTGAGCTTTCCGGACAAAAGATCGTTGGCGACGGCCAACTCTCCGATCTTGGCATGCAGATCACGGACCGTCTCTTCGGCAACCTCGGCCGCCTCCGCAGCCTTGCCGCCGCGCTCGAAGATGCCTGCAGCACCCTCCGGCAAAGACCGCTTCCAAAGACCGCTTCCATTGATGGATCATCGTCGGATGCACCCCGTATTCGGCGGCCAGTTCCGACACCGTGCGCTCCCCCTCCACGGCCTCCAGCGCCACACGCACCTTGAACGCCGCGTCGTCGTTCCTGCGTTTCGACCTGTCCCGATCTCCCTGTGCTTGGAGACCAGCAGACCTCAGATCGTAGCTTCCGTCACTGTCCGATTTCCGGAGCGTAGCTCAGAACAGCTCTGTATCGATTAACTCGCAATTAACCTCGATGGACGATTTGTATCCTCCGGCTGACGCGAGGGTGCCATGAGACAGAGGACCGCAATCAACAAGACGTATGTTATCGGCACATTGATCACCTTGTCACTTTGCCTCGCGGGGGAAACCCTAAAGGCTGGTGCATGGTCGCGGGACAAGGGTGAGGTCTTCCTGTCCTTTGGAGGAAACGTTGCACTTTTTGATGGTGCAACACGACCGGTGCACTACGATCCCACGCTCTACATCGAGTACGGACTGACTGATCGGATGACCGTTGGATTCGACGGATACACTTCCGATGCGACCGCCGTGGTCAACGGCTTTGTCTTTCTGCGTTATCCGATAGGTCCGGAAGAAAGTCCCCAGCGCTTTGCGATCTCTCTCGCTGGCGGTGCCAGCGAGATACCGGGGCTTGCTCTTGAAACAACTGGCCGGCTTGGCCTGCACTGGGGTTATGGACTCCCCAACGGCTGGCTGGCTGCTGACGCGACCTCGGTAGTCGGTCTGGCCGGAGGAGAACGCGAAGCGAAACTGGAGTTCACCTGGGGTCAACATCTGACCGAACGGTGGACGGGAATTCTGCAAATGCAGGGAGGTGTCGGCTTTTCTGGCGATACCTATGCCAAGGTAAGCCCGGCGGTCATGATTGCTTTGGGAGAGAAAACACGCCTTAGAGCCGGTCTTGTCCAGGCCATGACAGGCGATAGAGGATCGGCACTAACGGTCGAACTCTGGCTTACCTTCTGACCGGTCTTGAACCGCGCCGGGTTTGTCGGAGGCTGATTTCGGTGAGGTTCAGGACCGTTTGATTGACGCGAGGCCGCTGGGCCTGGGTGATTCGACAACCCGAAATGAAGGGGGTGATGGAGAGCAAACTCTCCTGGCTGACGGACGACCAGACGGACCGGTTGAAGCCGTTCTTTCCGAAGAGCCATGGCAAGCCGCGGGTCGATGTCCAGCGCGTGCTGGGCGGGATAGTCTTTATCAATCGCGATGGCTTGCGGTGGTACGACGCGCCTCGGCAGCATGGCGCGCCCAAGACGCTCGATAACCGGTGGAAGCGGTGGGGCGATATGGGATCTTCGCCCGGATGATGGAGGGTCTGGCATCGGATGGCAGCGAAGAGAAGACAGTCATGATCGACGCGACATGTCTCAGGGCGCACCGCATGGCTTTGAGCCTGCAGGCGAGTGAGGTGGCGCAGACATCGATCCGGCGGATGGATGTCCCGTCGAACCGGGGCCCGTTGATCAGCGCGGGCGTCTGATCTTCGGTCGGCCTTCGGCCCTGGCGGACCAGAAACGCTGTCGCGCAGGGGTTTTGTATCCGCGTGTCTTTCTTGTCAGGTCAGCGCCCGGTCCAGATGCACATACCCCCCATCGGGGTATATCCACTGCCCGGTCACGTGGCTCGCCCGGGCCGAGAGCAGCCAGACCACCGCGTCGGCAATCTCGCTTGCGGTCGTCATCCGCTGGCCCAGTGGCACTTTCGACCCGATCCGCACAATCTCGGCCTCCGGGTCCGCAAAGGTCCTGATCCAGCGCTCGTAAAGCGGCGTCATCACCTCGGCGGGCAGCACCGCGTTCACCCGCACGCCATGGGGCGCCAGCGCGGCCGCCCATTCCCGCGTGAGGCCCAATTGCGCCGCCTTGGCCGCGACATAGGCCGAGGTCCGCCCCTGTCCCGTCACCGCCGTCTTGGAAGAGACATTCACCACCGCTCCCATCTGCGCCTTCAGGTCCTCCTGCAAAAGGTGCACGAGCGTGTAGTAATGGATCAGGTTCTGGTCGAGCGAGGCGCGAAACGCCTCCGGCCCGGCATCGAGCCCGACCGAATCGTTGGCGCCCGCATTGTTGACGATCCCGTAGACCTGCCCCCAGCCCTCGCGAACCGCAGCGACCGCCGCCCGCACCTCGGCATCCTGTGCAAGATCGGCCTTCACGAAACCCGCCTGCGGGCTCTTCTCCCTCACATCCTCCAGAAACCCTGCCGGCGGGTCGCGCCGCGCCAGGATCACCGGCACCGCGCCTTCCTCGGCCAACACCTCCGTCACCGCCGCCCCGATCCCCGAGGCCCCGCCCGTGACGACCACCACCCGGCCCTGCAATCCCAGATCCATCGCGCCCCCTCAGACCCCGACCGGCACGACCAGATCGGGCGGCCGGTGCCCGTCGGCAAAGGTGCGGATGTTGATGATCACCTTCTCGCCCATCTCGATCCGCCCCTCGACCGTCGCCGACCCCATATGCGGCAGAAGCACCACGTTCGGCAGTTCCCGCAGCCGCGGATTGACCTGCGAGCCGCGCTCATAGACATCGAGCCCCGCCCCCGCGATCTCGCCCGCGCGCAGCATCCGTGTCAGCGCATTGCCGTCCACCACCTCCCCGCGCGAGGTGTTGACGATCACCGCCGTGGGCTTCATCAGCTTCAGCCGCCGCGCATTCATCAGATGGAACGTCGCCGGCGTATGCGGACAGTTGATCGACAACACATCCACCCGCGCCACCATCTGATCCAGGCTCTCCCACCAGGTCGCCTCCAGCGCCCCCTCCACCTCGGCGCGAAGCCTGCGGCGGTTGTGGTAATGGATCGTCATGCCAAAGGCCCGCGCCCGCCGCGCCACCGCCTGCCCGATCCGGCCCATCCCCAGGATTCCCAGCCGCCGCCCCGCGATCCGTCCGCCCAGCATCGCCGTCGGCGCCCAGCCATGCCAGTCACCCGACTGCATCAGAAGCAGCCCCTCGGGGATGCGCCGCGTGACCCCCAGGATCAGTGCCATCGTCATGTCGGCCGTGTCCTCGGTCGCCACCCCGGGCGTGTTCGAGACGAGAATCCCCCGGCCCCGCGCCGCCATGACGTCGATGTGATCTACTCCCGCGCCGTAATTCGCGATCAGCTTCAGCCGCGGCCCGGCTACCGCCAGGAGTCCCGCATCGAGCGTGTCCGAAAGCGAGGGTACCAGCACATCTGCGTCCGCCATCGCCCTGGCCATCGCCTCGCGCGTCATCGGTGCATCGTCCTCGCGCAGCGCCACGTCGAAAAGCTCCGTCATCCGGGTCTCGACGACCTCGGGCAACCGTCGCGTGACGACAACACTCGGCCGCTTCGATGGCATCGCGCCCGCACCTCGCGCTTTCCAAACGCCTCGCCCCGTGGCACCGTCACCCTAGGGACTGTGAGCGACAGAACATCGCGGCCCGCAGGCAAAGGCAAGAGGCAGGTTCAGATGAGTCCGCAGGGAAGCGCCGCGCCGCGCGCCGCCGTCATCGCGGCGGTCTTGGCGCTGATCCTGGCTGTCCCCGCTCACCGCGTCGCGGCCGAGGATGCACCTGCAGCCGAACCGGCCTTGATGCTGCGCCCGCTCGCCCGCCCTGCCACGCCTGTCGCCGCCGCTCCTGCGCCGACCACTACACCGGACCCCGCCCCGCTCCCCGCCTCCGCGCCCGCCCCGCCCGCGCCCGGCGGCCTCCTGCCCGCCGGTCCCGCGCTCGGGCCCGAAACGAACCTCCCCTTGCCCCGCTTCGTCTCGCTCAAGACCGGCGAGGGCAATGCCCGCCGCGGTCCCTCGCTCTCGCACCGCATCGACTGGGTCTTCCTGCGCGAAGACATGCCCCTCATGATCACCGCCGAATACGGCCACTGGCGCCGCGTGGTCGACCGCGAAGGACTCGGTGGCTGGGTGCACTACTCGCTGCTATCGGGCAGCCGTACAGTCATCGTCGATCAGGACATGCTCCCCCTGCACATCCGCCCCGACCCCGGCGCGCCTGAGGTCGCCCGCCTCGAACAGGGCGTGATCGCCCGCCTCGGCCGCTGCGACCCCGCCTGGTGCCGGCTCAGCGCCGGCGGCTACCGCGGCTGGGCGCCCAAGACCGCGCTCTGGGGCGTCGGCGCCGACGAAATCCTCGACTGACCCGGCCCGCACGCTTGCCCGGCGGCCCGATTCGCGCCTAAGCGGCGCCATGGATGACGCCCATCGCGAGAACAGGCGGCTCAACCTCTCCGCGGGGCTCCTCTCGGTCGCCGTGGCGTTCGCGCTCGTCCTGGCCAAGCTCTGGGCGCTCGCCGCCACCGGTGCGCTCTCCATCGCCGCCACGCTCGCCGATTCCGCGCTCGACCTGCTGATGGCGGCCGGCGGGCTGGCCGCCATCGCCTATGCCGCCCGCCCCGCGGACGAAGACCACGCCTTCGGCCATAGCTCGGCCGAAGACCTCGCCGCGCTGGCCCAGTCGGTCTTCATCCTCGTCTCTGCCGCCGTCATCGCGGTCGCCGCCATCCTGCGTCTGCTCGCCTCCGATCCGCCCGCGATCGCGGGCGAAGGTGCCGGCATGGCCGTCGTCGCCTTTTCCATCCTCGTCACCTTCGCGCTCGTCCTCTGGCAGCGCCACGTCGCACGCCGTACCGGCAACAAGGTCGTCTCCGCCGACTCGCTGCATTACATCGGCGACCTCGTGCCCAATGCCGGCGCGCTGATTGCGCTCTGGGCCTCCGCCGCGCTCGGCCTGACCCGGATCGATGCCGTCGTCGCCCTCTTCGCCGCCGTCCTCATGGTCACCGGGGCGCTGCGCATCGGCAAGGACGCCTTCGATGCGCTGATGGACCGCCGCGCCGACCCCGCCGTCATCGCCGGCATCGCCGACATCGCCCACACCTTCCCCGGCGTGCTGGGCTTTCACGACCTCAAGACACGCGTCGCCGGCAGCCGCATCTTCGTCAATCTCCACATCGAACTCGACGGTGCCCAGAGCCTTGACGAGGCCCATGCCATCGGCGCCGCACTCCGCCGCGCGATCATCGCGGCCTATCCCCGCGCCGATGTCCTCATCCACAAGGACCCCGCCGGCGTCCGCCGCCACCCCGAGGACCCCCGCCCCGACCGCGCCCGGCCCCGCCGCACTTGACCAAAGGCCGGGACCGCAGGACAATGACATCATTCCGCCTGCCCCGGAGGCACATTC
>JBEIDZ010000112.1:0-7842 GCA_040383215.1 Paracoccaceae bacterium
CCGCGACCACCGGCCCGCCGCGCAGATCGGTCACCACCGGGCGCGGCGGTCCGCCGTGATGGGCACCCCGCAGCCGCGCCACTGCGCCGCGCAGGACGGGAAGCACTTCCTCGGCCAGTCGCGCATCATTCGGGGTCCGCACGCGCCGCACCGTCTGGCCAAAGCGGCGACCGCCTGCCCGTCCGGCGAGGTACTCCTCGACCCGATTGGTCTGCGCGATCACCCGGTCATAACTGTCCCGCGCCGTCACGCCGAAGGTGAAATGCCCGTGGTTGAGCAGCACCATCCCCTCGCAGTCGGGCTGCGCGTCAAACACGTCGGCCGCGGCGCGGGCGAGCGCAAAACCGGGCATGATGTAGGGCACGACCGCCAGCCTGCCGCCAAAGAGCTCGGCGATGATCGCCGCCGCATCGGGAAGGTTCGCGAGCACCAGAAAGGCCGTGGCATGGGTATGGTCGACATATCTGTGCGGCAGATAGGCATGCAGCAGCGTCTCGACCGACGGATTGGGGGCCGCGGAATCGATCAGCGCCGCCCGCTGCGCGTTCACCATCGCCTCGTCCGTCAACCGGTCGAGCGTGCGCAGCGCCAGAAGCGGCGCCATCCGCACGCCCGGTAACCCCGGCGCCATCAGCGAATCGAGGTCCCATCCCGAACCCTTGACGTGCAGCACGTCCTCCTCTCGGCCGAACAGATCGCGCCGGCGCAACTTGACCGAGGTGTTGCCGCCGCCATGCATCACAAGGTCCGCATCCGCCCCGATCAGCCGCGAGGAATAGACCCGCAGCCACAGCTCCCGGTCGGCCGGGTCCTGCCCGCCCCGTTCCGCCCAACTGCGGGCCTCGTCGTCGTTCCAGCGGTTGTCGCGCATTCCGGTCTCCCCGCCACCCATCTGGCAAGCGTCAGGCCAGGCTGTCAAACGCTGCCGATCGCAGGCTGACCGGCGCCGCCTTGCGATTGCCTCTGAAACCCATGCTATCCCTGACCGGGCCGACATTCAGTCCTGAGTGCCCAGCCTTGCGGTCTGAGCATCAGTCGCGCCGCTCCGGAAAAAGGCGTTCGAGCCCCTCCCGGCTGGCCGGCGCCACGCCACGCTCGGTGATCAGCCCGGTGACAAGCCGCGCGGGCGTCACGTCAAAGGCCGGGTTCCCCCCCGGCGTCGCCTCGGGCGAGATACGCACGAACCGCGCGCGCCCCTCCTCGTCGGCGCCAAAGACATGCGTGACCTCGCGCCCGTCGCGCTCCTCGATCGGAATCTCCCGCACCCCGTCCTCCACCCTCCAGTCGATGGTCGAAGATGGCAGCGCCACATAGAACGGCACCCCGTTGTCGGCCGCTGCCAGCGCCTTGAGATAGGTGCCGATCTTGTTGCAGACATCGCCCCGCGCGGTGGTGCGGTCAGTCCCGACGATGACCATGTCCACCTGCCCGTGCTGCATCAGATGGCCGCCCGCATTGTCGACGATGAGGTGATGCGCAATGCCGTGCCCCGCCATTTCCCAGGCCGTCAGCTGGGCTCCCTGGTTGCGCGGCCGCGTCTCGTCCACCCAGACATGGATCGGAAGGCCCGCCTCGACCGCATGGTACATGGGCGATGTCGCGGTACCCCAGTCGACGGTCGCCAGCCAGCCCGCATTGCAATGGGTCAGGATGTTGACCGCCTCGCCCGGCGCCTTGCGCGCGGCGATCGCGCGGATGATCTCCAGCCCGTGCACCCCGATCAGCCGGTTGGTCTCGACATCCGCATCGCAGATGCGCCCGGCCTCGGCCAATGCAGCCGCCGCGCGGTCCTGCACCAGCAGCGGCCCCAGCACCGCCCGCATCTCATCCAGCGCCCAGCGCAGGTTGATTGCCGTGGGCCGCGTCGCATGCAACCGCGCACAGGCCGCATCAAGCGCGCCGTCGGACGGGTCCCGCGCCATCTCGCAGGCCACCCCATGGGCCGCTGTCGCCCCGATCAGCGGCGCCCCCCTGACCCACATGTCGCGGATCGCGGTGGCAAAGTCGTCCAGCGTCGACAGCGTCGCGATGCGGAAGTCATGCGGCAGCCAGCGCTGATCGATGATCCGGACCGCGCCCGTCCCCTCCTCCCGCCAGATCGAGCGGTAGTGCCGTTCCCCGACCTTCATTCTCCTGCCCCTCCTCGCCCTGTCCGCACCATCACGATCACACCGTCGATCCCTGACACGCCCGCGCGCCGGCTTCGGGTGACGATCCACTGTTCGCCATCACCCGCAATCTGCACGACATCCGCACTCTTTGCCGCGGCCGCAATCGAAAGGCCTGACCTGCGAACTTCCAAGCACGCGCAGAAACGGTCCGCGGCCTGACCCATCGATATGCCCCGTCTGAACTGTCAACCGGCGGCCCTGCCATCCTCCCTCACGCCTCCGCTGCCTCCAGCGCGGCGCGCATCGCCTCGACCGCCTCGCCGATCCGCGGCCCGTGCCGCAGCAGGCTCCCCCCAAGAAGATAGACGACATCGCGCCCGTACATCGCCGCCATGTCGGCCGCGCGGTCGACACTCATCCCGCCGCCCGGCGCGGGCAGGATCGGCGTCCCGTCCCCCGCCGGGTCGCGGCAGGCCTCGGCGATCGACCGGCATTCCTCGGCCGTGTAGCCGAAACGCCCCCCGACATTGGGAAAGACCGAGATGTCCGATCCCGCCAGCCGCTGGAACACCCCGTACATGATCGCATGGCTCAGCCCCTGATCGGGCGACAGCACAAAGGGCCCCGTGTACGACGGATGCGTCATGATGGGCAGTCCGAAGTCCGGATCGGCCGACAGCCGCCGGACCAGCCCGAACCCGAGCAGCGCCGGCATCAGCAGCACCCCCCCCGCCCCGGCCTCCTTCGCGGCAAAGGCTTCCGCCACCGGGTCGCCGCTATGCCCGCTCACATGGACGAAATAAAGCGCCTGGCGACCGTGCCGGGCATTGGCCCCGGCCACCGCATCGGCGACAGCGCACAGCCGTTCGGCAAAGGGCGCCATCTTCTGGTTGGTCAGCCCGTGGTCGTCCTTGATGATATCGGCCCCGCCCGCAACACAGCGTGCCGCAATCGCGGCCAGGTCGCCGGGCCCCAGCCCCTGCGGCTTGATCACCGCCGCGATCAGCCCTCCCTCCGTCCGCCCTGTCAGCCTCCGCAGCCCCGCGGCCCCGAACCGTGCCCCGCCGAACCGGGCCCGGATCACTGGCCCGGGGTCCAGCCCGACCACCCTGATACCCCGCTGCATCGATGAATTGCCGAAGACCACGTTGAAAAGCTGGATCACCTCCTCGCCCGCGCTGTCGGGAGAATAGGAGATGACCGCCTCGAACACCCCTGCCCCGGCCGGCTCCAGCGCCTCGATCCGCCCCACGATCTCATCGCGGACATAGCCCGCCGGCACCACGTCCGCCGGCACCTCGACCGTCTGCTCGAGCGCGATCCCCTCGGCCCGCGCCTGCGCCTCGGCCGCGTCGCTCGCGCGGATGCGGTAGCGCACCCGGAACCGCGCATCACCTGCCATCACAGCGCTTCCGCCTTCTGCGCGGAATGCACCGCCTCGATCCGCGCGCTGGCAAGTTCCGCCTCGCCGATCCCCGTCGCTGCGCCGATCAGCCGCTCGATCCCCGCCACCAGCGCGGCGGCATCAAGCCCGTAATGCCGCATCAGATAGGGCCGCGACCCGCCATGCGCGAAGGTATCGCGCAAGCCCAGCCGCACCAGCCGCCGCCCGGCGCCGTGCTCGGCCATGATCTCGGCCACGAGCGATCCCACCCCCCCGTCGATCACGTGGTTCTCGAGCACGACGACCCCCTTCCGGACCGCCGCGATATGGTCCAGCAGCGGCTCAGGGTCGAAGGGCTTGATGGTGCTCAGGTGCAGGTGCCGCACCGACACGCCCGCGTGGGCCAGCGCGGCGCGCGCCCGCAGCGCCTCCTCGGTCGCGATGCCCGAGGTGACGACCAGCACATCCTCCCCCAGCGCCAGTTCACGCATCTGCCCCATCACCAGAGGCGTGCCAAAGAGCCGCGGCACCGCACCGCGCAGCACCCGGCAATAGACCGGACCATCCACCCCGTCCGCCGCCGTGCAGATGCTCTCCACCTCGGTCGCGTCCCCCGTCTCGAGGATGGTCATGTTCGGGATCGACCGCATCACAGCGACATCCTCGATCGCCTGATGAGTCATTCCCCCCGGCGTCGTGATGCCGGGCAGGAACCCCATCAGCCGCACCCTGCGGCGGGGATAGGCGACCGAGGCAATCAACTGGTCATAGGGCCGACGATAAAGAAAGACGCCGAAGGAATGCAGGAAAGGCCGGAACCCGGCCAGACCCAGCCCGCCTGCAAAGCTCATCATGTTCTGCTCGGCCATGCCCAGCGACAGGAACCGGTCCGGATGACGGTCGCGAAAGCCGTCGATCTCGCAGGACGACGTCAGATCGGCCGACAGGCAGAGCACGTCGGGATGGGCCAGCGCATGCGCCTCGAAAGCCGCGGCATAGGGGCGGTTCACCATCTCGGCCATGTCAGGCGCCCTCCGCGTCCAGGTCGACCGGTTCGACCCCAAGCTCTGCCGCAATCGCGACATTCATCGCCGCGCGTTCGGCCTGAGAGGTGAACCGGACATAATGCAGCCGCGGCAGCCGGACACGCAACGCCGCCATGCCCTGCACGGGCGAGGAGCGGGCGAGGATGATCAGCGGGCGCCCGTCATGCGACGTCGCGCGCGCGGCGCGCAGCGCATCCAGATCATGCGCATCGGCCTCCACGCAGACCGCGCCAAAGGCGCGGAACTTCGCGGCAATGTCGCCCGCCGCCATCACATCGTCCATCGCGCCGTCGCATTGCTGCCCGTTCACATCCATCAGAGCCCAGAGATTGTCGATCCGGTGATGCACTGCCGCCTGCACCGCCTCCCAAGTCTGACCCTCCTGCACCTCGCCATCGGACATGAAGACGCAGACCTCGCCAGTCTCGCCGCGCATCCGGCGCCCCAGCGCCAGCCCCGCCGCCGTCGACAGCCCGATCCCGAGCGTGCCGTTATGCACCTCCATCCCCGGCGAATGCTCCGCCCCGATCATCTCGACCGACGATCCGTCGCGGTTGAACATCGCAAGCCCCTCCGCATCCATCCGCCCGACCTCGACCAGCGTCGCATAGGCCATCAGCGCATAATGCGCGGGCGCGATGTATAACCGGTCATGCCGCGCATCGAACGGCCCGTTATAGCCCGCCCCCGTCCGGTAGCCGGGATTCCCGGCCGATGGCACGCCGGCGAAGGGTAATGGCACCGGCGGCAGCGTCGGCTCGCCCAGGTTCAGCGCCTCGTTATAGAGAAAGGCAAGCTGCTCGGCCGCCGAACAGGCCTGGCTCAGATAGCCGCCATTATGGCGCATCGTGTGCTCGAACACCCGGCGCCTGGTGCCCGCGGCCACCTCCTCGGTCGTCTTGCGGTTCGTCACCACGGCCTCCCCCCTCGCGGCAGGCTCGGGGATCAACTGCCGGTTGTCAACCATCTTGGCGTCGCCCATCGTCCCGGGCACCGCGCGGGGCGAGATTGACAAATGGCCACCGCATCTTAGCCTCCCATCCGCGGCGTCGCATCGCCGGCAGGAGTGGCGATGACGCGACCGAACGACGAACTCTCGGACCTCGACCGCCAGCAGCGCCGCATCCGCAATGACCGGGTGTGCGCGTTCCCCCTGCGCACCACCCTGGCCCGGCTTGCCGACATCATGGCGCTGCGCCTGATCTTCGGCCACCGCAAACGCATCACAGAGTGGCCCGAACCGCTCGCCGTCTTGTCGCGCATCGCGGTCCATCACCTCCCGCGCACCGGCAAAACGCCTCAATGGGAGGCGCTGCCCAAAGGCGTCGCGGTCCTCGCCCGCAATGTCGCCATACCCCCGCCCCCCCTGATTCCGGCGCAGAAGGAGACCTGAGATGGCCTATGTCCTCACCGCCGACGGCGGCACGGAAAGCCTGCGCGCCCGGCTCTACGACCTTGCCGGACACTGCCTGGCCAGTGTCGCAATCCCCTACCCGACGCGGTTTTCCGCCGGTGCGCGGGCCGAACAGGACCCGGCCGACTGGTGGACGAACTTCGTCGCCGCCTGCCGTGGCGTCATCGCCGAGGCGGGCGTGCGGGGGGACGAGATCGAGGCCATCGCCTATGCCACCACCTGCTGCTCGGTCGTCGCACTTGACCGCAACGGCGACGCGCTGCGCCCCGCGCTGATCTGGATGGATGTGCGCGCCCATGCCGAAGCCGATGCGGTGCTGGCCACGGGCGACGCGGCCCTCTGCCTCAACGGCGGCGGCCTCGGGCCAGTCTCGGCGGAATGGATGATCCCCAAGGCGCTCTGGCTTTCCCGCAACGAACCCGAAACCTTCGCCCGCGCCCATCGCATCTGCGAATATCAGGACTTTCTCACCTACCGCCTGACTGGCGAATGGGCGGCCAGTCTCGACAATGCGGGCCTGCGCTGGCATTACCGCAACGACGCCGGCGGCTGGCCGAAGAACCTCGTCGAAGCGCTTGGAATCGCTGACATCCTCGGGAAATGGCCCCCCCGGGTCGTCGCCCCGGGCGAGGTGATCGGGACGCTCACCGCCGCAGCGGCCGAGGTGCTGGGCCTGCCGCGCACGGTCCGGGTGGTGCAGGGCGGCGCGGATGCGCTGATCGGGATGATCGGCCTTGGCGTGGCCCGGCCGGGGCAGCTCGCGCTCATCACGGGGTCTTCACATCTTCAGTTCGGCGTGACCGAAACACCGCTGCACGCGCCGGGGGTGTGGGGGAGTTATGCCGACATCGTCTATCCGGGGCGGCATGTGGTCGAGGGGGGGCAGACGTCGACGGGGTCGATCATCAACTGGCTGGGGCGGCTGACGGGGGGGCTCGACTATGCCGAGCTGAACGCCAGGGCCGCCGCGTTGCCGCCGGGGGCAGAGGGGCTGATCGTGCTGGACCATTTCCAGGGCAACCGCACGCCTCATACCGACCCCCTGTCGCGCGGCGCGATCCTGGGCCTGACGCTCGCGCACGAAAAGCACCACATCTTCCGCGCGATCATGGAAGGCATCGGTTTCGGCACGCGCGCGATCCTCGACGCCTTTCGCGCCGCAGGCTATGAAAGCGCCGAGATGACGGTCGGCGGCGGTGCCACCGCGTCTGATTTATGGCTGCAGATTCATGCAGATACGTCCGGGCTGCCGATCCGGGTACCGGCCTCGGCCGATGCACCCTCGACCGGGGCGGCGGTGCTCGCGGCACATGGCGCGGGGCATTTCGCCTCGATCGACGAAGGCATCGCCGCCATGGTCCGCCCCGGCCGCATGGTCGACCCCGACCCCGCCAACGTCGCCCGCTACGCCGAGATCCATGACCGCTACCTGCGCCTTTACCCCGCCGCCAAGGCGGTTATGGGAAGGTAATCCCTGCCGGTTGCGGCCCGACGGACGGGCCCGCGGGCACGCCGCCCACCGCGCCAGGGGACCGCGCGAGGCGCCAAAATCACGCAAAACGGCACGTCGGTATTGCGTCGGTATTGCGTCGGTATCGCGGCGGTGCGGAATCGCCGGCTTGGCCACCTGCCACCCCGTCCCGGCCCCCCGCGGGAGGCGCCAATCCGACGCGCGGGCTCACCCCTCTCCCGCAAAGGCGGTGCGGTGCAGGCGCAGGTAGTCGGCGGCGGCCAGGCCGAATCGCGCCCCGCGCGCAGCGGCAGCGCGAGACAGGCGAGCACAGAGCGCGGCGGCCGGGTCGGCGGTGACGGCCGCCGATTCGGCCGCGGCGCGGCCGGCGGTGGTGGCCTGAAGGCGGTACTGATGCGCCATGTTGGCCAGCGGCG
>JBEIDZ010000113.1:0-7835 GCA_040383215.1 Paracoccaceae bacterium
CCCCCCCTTTTTTTTCCCAAAATTCGGGGGGGGGTTGGGCCACGGCGGGGGGGTGCCGCCCCCCCCTTCCCCCGCCACCACCCGTCCCTGGCCGCATCCCGGCCAAGCCCGGACGCTCGTCACGACCGTCCCCTCTCATCACACCGCCCCCCCCGCGCCGCCGCGATGGCGCCCGCCTCCTTCTGGGTCCGTTCACCTTCCCTCAAGCCCTGCCACCCCCAGCGCGCGGTGCTGTCACACTCCCTTCCCGGGGCGGTTGCGGAAATCCGCACCGACGCAATACCGACGTGATACCGACGTGATACCGACGTGGCGTTTTGCGCCAGAACACCGCGTTAACCCCTGATTCGCGCCCCTCCAGCGCCGCGCTGCGGCGGCGCCGGGGCCCTGGTCAGGCGCCAAGTTCCGCCAGCCGCCCGCCCTCCAGCACCAGAAGATCGGCCCTCTCCCGCAGCACGAAACCCTGCGCGGCATAGAACCCCCGCGCTGCCAGATTGCCGTGATGCACGATCAGGGTCATGAAGGCCGGCTCCCAGTCGGCACAGGCCCGCAGCGTCTCCCCCAGCAGCCGTCGCCCCAGCCCCCGGCCCCGCAGATGGGGTCTAAGATACAGATCCTGCACGAAAATTCCGACTGTCCCCCGCCAGCTCGAATACTCCGGAAAGACCAGCGTCAACCCTTGGGCGGCCTCACTCTCGCAGGCCAGCACCACCCGGAACCGCGGATCTTCCCCGAAACCGTGGTGCAGAAGCGTCGCTTCGGTCCCCTGCAGCGCGGCATGGTCGTTGGATGCATTCTCGACCAGAAGCGCATGAATATCAGGCACATCCCCTGCGCCCGCCCGCCGGAAGGTGATGTCGCTCAAAACCCCACCTTCTCCCTGCCCTTCAGCCCCAGCATCCCCCGCACCTCGTCCGGCGTCGCCACTTCCCGCCCCAGCCCCTCGACGATCCCCCGGATCAGCCGCACCTGCTCCGCATTCGACCGCGCCAGCCGCCCCTTGGCGATATAGAGGCTGTCCTCCAACCCCACCCGCACATGCCCGCCCATGGCCGCCGCCATCGTCGCCATCGGCATCTGTGCCCGTCCAGCCGCCAGGACCGAGAACATGTAGTCCGACCCGAAGAGCCGATCCGCCGTCCGCTTGAGGTGGGTGAGCGTATCGGGCTCGGAGGCCATGCCGCCCAGCACGCCAAAGACGAACTGGATGAAGAAGGGCGGCTTCACCGCACCCCGGTCGACGAAATGGCGCAGCATCGTCAGATGCGACAGATCATAGCATTCGAACTCGAACCGCGCCCCGCGCTCTTCGCCCATCTCCTTGAGAACGCGCGCAATATCCCGCGGTGTATTCTTGAAGACCAGGTCATCGGTATTCTCGAGAAACGGCCTCTCCCAAGCGTGCCGGAACTCCCTGATCCGCGCAATCGCGGGATAAAGCGCGAAATTCATCGACCCCATGTTGAGGCTGCACATCTCGGGCGCATTCGCTTTGGGCGCGGCCAGCCGCTGGTCCAGCGTCATGATCGCGCTGCCGCCCGTCGTCATGTTGACGACTGCGTCCGTCCGCGCCTTGATCGCCGGCAGGAACCCTGCCCAATGCGCCGGGTCGGAGGAGGGATGCCCGTCCTCGGGCCGGCGCGCATGCAGATGCAGGATCGCGGCCCCCGCCTCGGCCGCTTCGATCGCCGAGGCGGCGATCTCTTCGCCCGTCACCGGCAGGAAGGGCGATTGCGACGGCACTGCGATGGATCCGGTCACGGCACAGGAAATGATGATCTTGCTCAAAGGCATGCCTCCAGCCCGCAGTCTTTGGCGAACGCGACCAGCGCCTCGCTTAACCGGTCCATGATCTCGCCCACCTGCGCCGGCGTCGTGATCATCGGGGGCGCGACGATGATGTGGTCGCCCGCATACCCGCCCCGCGACCGGCGCGGATAGACGATAAGCCCGCGCCGGTAGGCTTCCTCGGTCAGCCGGTCGAAAGCCCGCAGCCCAGGCGGAAGCGGCGCTTTCGTCTCCCTGTCGGCGACCAGTTCGAAGGCCAGAAGCAACCCCTTGCCGCGCACGTCCCCGATGAAGGGAAACCGGTCCATCAGCCCGACGAGCTCGCCTTTCAGCAGCCCCCCAACCGCCGCGGCGTTGTTCATCATCCCCTGC
This sequence comes from Paracoccaceae bacterium, assembly GCA_040383215.1. Taxonomy (GTDB): domain Bacteria; phylum Pseudomonadota; class Alphaproteobacteria; order Rhodobacterales; family Rhodobacteraceae; genus JBEIDZ01. The sequence goes on from JBEIDZ010000113.1 coordinate 2,161, forward strand.
CGGTCGATCTCGTCCAGCACGGCCACGCCCGCGGCACAGGCGAGCGGATTGCCCGCATAGGTGAAGCCATGCAGGAACCCGCCAGCGGCCAGCACACGCTCCACGATCTCGCCCCGCGCCACCATCGCGCCCAGCGGCATGTAGCCTGCGCCGAAACCCTTTGATACGGCAACGATATCCGGCGCCGCCTCCCAGTGCTGGCCGGCCAGAAAGCGCCCCGTCCGGCCGCCGCCCGACATCACCTCGTCATGGATGAGCAGAACCCCGTGCCGGTCACAGACCTCGCGCACGGCCTCCATGTATCCCGCAGGCGGCACCAGCGCACCGGTGGACGCCCCCCCCGACAGGCTCGCAGATGAAGGCCAGAACCGTGTCCGGCCCCTCCTCGCCGATCCTGGCCTCAAGCATCGCCGCATAATGCCGGCCCGTCGCTGGGTCATCGGGGTCAAGCCCGTCAAGCCAGGCGCGCGGCGCAGGCACCTTGGGCATGACCCGCATCATCGGCAGGAAGGGATCGGTCAGGCTGTCATAGCCCGTCACGGCCAGCGCGCCGAGCGTGCAGCCATGATAGGACGGCCAGCGCGAGATCACCTTCCACCGCGACGCCTCGCCGATGGCAATCGCATGCTGCCGGGCCAGCTTGATCGCCGATTCCACCGCCTCGGACCCGCCCGAGACGAAGAAGGCCCGGTCCATCCCCGGCCAGGCCCGCGCACAGGTCATGGCGGCCAGCCGTTCGGAGGCCTCGGTCTCGAAATGCAGGCGATAGCCGAAGGTGGACTTCTCCATCTGCCGGCGCATTGCGGCCAGAACATGCGGATTGGAATGACCGATGTTGCAGACCATCGCGCCCGAGGAGCCGTCGATGAACCGGTTGCCTTCGGTATCCCACATGTAGATCCCCTCGGCCCGGTCGAGCACGGGGCGCGCATGATCGGTCTGGTAGAACAGGAAGGAACGGGCGTTGCGGGAGGTGTCTGGCATGATGCGCTCGGGTCACGTCTGGCAAGAGCTTGGCATCATGCCGAAGGGATTGCCAGAGCCCGCTCAGGCGGCCTCTGCCCCCGGCCCGAAGCGGCCATAGAAGCTGTCGCCCGAGGACGCCATCCCGACCAGAAGCGGGGGCGGGGCAAAGCGGGGGCCATGGGCCTGCGCCAGTTCCGCAGCCCGCGCCGCGGCATAAGGGGCGCCCAGCATGTCAAGCCAGCTGAACGGGCCCCCTGACCAGGGGGCGAAACCCCAGCCAAGGATCGCGCCCACGTCGCCCTCCCGGATGTCGGTCAGCACCCCGGTCTCCAGCGCCCGCACGGCTTCAAGCACCTGCACGAACAGCAGCCGGTGCTGGACGGTCATGAGGTCGGGCTGGGTCTCGGCCCGGGGAAAGTGGACAGCAAGGCCGCTCCAGAAACCAAGCCTTTCGCGTTTTTTGTCATAGACATAGAATCCGGCCTTCACCTTGCGGCCCAACCTGCCCTGATCGGCCATCCAGAACAGGACATCGTCCACTGCCGCGTCGGGATAACGATCACCCATCGCTGCTTTCGTGGCTGTCGCGATCCTGACGCCAAGGTCGATCGAGGTTTCGTCCACCAGCTGCAGCGGCCCGACCGGCATCCCGACCAGCCGCGCGGCATTCTCGATCAGTGCGGGCGCGACGCCTTCGGCCACCATCCGGATACCTTCGTTGAGATAGGGGATGACGCAGCGGTTGGCATAGAAGAAGCGCGCATCGTTTACCAAGATGGGCGTCTTGCGAATCTGGCGGACGTAATCGAGCGCCTTGGCCACCGCACGGTCGCCGGTCTCGCGGCCGCGGATGATCTCGACCAGCATCATCCGGTCCACGGGGCTGAAGAAATGGATGCCGATGAACTGGTCCGGCCGGGCGCTGGCCGACGCCAGATCGGCAATCGGCAGGGTCGAGGTATTGGTGGCGAAGATGCACTCGGCGCTGACATGCGACAGGACGCGCCGGGTCACCTCGGCCTTGACGCCCACATCCTCGAAGACCGCCTCGATCACAAGGTCGGCACCGTCGAGCGCCGCATAATCGGTGGTGGCAAGGATGCGCCCCTCGACCTCGGCCTTCCGCGCGGCAGTCTCCTGCCCGCGGGCGATGCGCTTGTCCATCCAGGCGGTCGTATGGGCCTTGCCCTTTTCGGCCGTCTCCTGCGTCGCGTCGATCAGCACGACCTCGATCCCGGCCATGGCCGAGACAAGCGCGATCCCCCCACCCATCATGCCCGCACCGATCACGCCAAGCTTGCGAACCCGCTGATCTTCGGCCACGGGCCGGTTCGCGCCCTTCTCCAGCGCCTCCTTGCTGATGAAGAGCGACCGGATCATCGCCGAGGAGGACGGGTTCATCAGGATGTTGACAAACCAGCGCGCCTCGACCCGCAGGGCGACGTCGAAGGGGACGAGCGCGCCCTCGTAGACCGCCGACAGCATCGCCTTCGCCGCGGGATAGGCGCCCTGTGTCCGGCCGTTCACCATCGCATTCGCGCCGACAAAGGTCATGTAGCCGGCCGGATGATAGGGCGCACCGCCCGGAATCTTGTAGTCCTTGCGGTTCCAGGGCTTGACGATGTCGTCGGGCGCGGCACCCAGCACCCAGGCCCTTGCGCGGTCGAGGAGGTCCTCGGGCGGCACCACCTCGTCGATCAGACCCGCGCCTTGCGCCTTGTGCGGATCGCTGAGCCTGCCCTCGAGCAGGAAGGGCGAGGCCCCCATCACGCCGAGCTTGCGGACAAGCCGCGTTGTCCCCCCGGCGCCGGGAAAGATGCCGACCAGAATTTCCGGCAGGCCGATCTTGGCCTTCGGATTGTCGGCCGCAAAGATCCGATGACAGGCCAGCGGAATCTCGAGCCCGATCCCGAGCGCCGTTCCCGGCAGCGCCGCTGCAATCGGCTTGCCACCCTTGAGAGTCCTCGGATCCATGCCTGCCCGCTCGATCCGGCGCAGGACCGCATGCATCGCCATCACGCCGTCGAACAGGCCGCGCGCGGGGTCCTCTCCCGCCGCCTCGCGCATGCGTGCAATGATGTTGAGGTCCATGCCGCCGGCAAAGCTGTCCTTGCCCGAGGTGATCACGATCCCCTTCACGGCCGGGTCGCCCAGCGCCTGCCCGACAAGGCTGTCAAGCAGGGCAAAGCCTTCGGTATTCATCACGTTCATCGACCGGCCAGCCACGTCCCAGGTGATGACGGCAACGCCGTCGGGACCGGTGGCAAGGGTGAAATCGGGGGTCATGTCGGCAATCCTTTCGGTCGGAATGGCAGGGGCGGGCGTCAGACCCGTTCGATCACGGTCGCGGCACCCATGCCGCTCGCGACGCACAGCGTGGCAAGGCCCAGGGTCTTGTCCTGCCGTTCAAGCTCGTCCAGCAGCGTGCCGATGATGATCGCCCCGGTTGCGCCAAGCGGATGCCCCATCGCGATCGCGCCGCCATTGACGTTGACCAGGTCCGGATCGACGTCGAAAGCCTGCTGGAAGCGCAGCACGACGCTGGCAAAGGCCTCGTTCACCTCGAAAAGGTCGAAGTTGCCGATCCGCAGGCCATGATCCTGCATGATCTTCTCGGTCACCGGTACGGGCCCGGTCAGCATGATCGTCGGGTCGGTCCCGATCTTGGCCGTGGCCCTGATGCGGGCACGGGGGCGCAGGCCCATCGCCTTGCCCCATGCCTTCGATCCGATCAGGATGCCCGCCGCGCCATCGACGATGCCGCTCGAATTGCCGGCGTGATGGATATGCTCGATCCGTTCCAGATGGGGATAGCGCATCAGCGCCACCTTGTCGAAGCCCGGCATGACCTCGCCCATCGCCCGGAACGCAGGCTCGAGCGCGCCTAGCTTCTGCATGTCGGTCTCGGGGCGCATGTATTCGTCCTGCGCCAGGATCGTCAGCCCGTTCTGATCCGTCACCGGAACGACCGACCGGGCAAACCGGCCTTCGTCCCAGGCCGCCTTGGAGCGCCGCTGAGAGCGGACGGCAAGTTCGTCGGCCATGTCGCGGGTGATGCCGTATTCCGTGGCGATGATGTCGGCGCTGATGCCCTGCGGCACGAAATAGGTCTCCATCGCCAATGTCGGATCGACGGCAATCGCCGCCCCGTCCGACCCCATCGGGACGCGCCCCATCATCTCGACGCCGCCCGCCAGGTAGGCCTCCCCCACCCCGGCCCTGACCTGGTTGGCGGCCAGGTTGACCGCCTCCATTCCCGACGCACAAAAGCGGTTGATCGACAGGCCCGGGATCGACTGGTCAAGTCCCGAAGCAAGGACGGCAGAGCGCGCGAGACACCCCCCCTGCTCGCCGACCTGCGTGACGTTACCCCAGATCACATCTTCGATGGCATGTCCGTCAAGCCCGTTGCGCGCCTTCAACTGATCGAGCACGAGCGCCGACAGCCGCACCGCAGTCACCTCCTGCAGGCTCCCGTCGGCGCGCCCCTTGCCGCGGGGGGTGCGGATCGCGTCATAGATGTAGGCATCAGCCATCGTCGACTCCTTCAGGCCCGGTCTGAGGGGTTGCCGGGCATCAGATGATAGGGGTGTTTCCAGCCCGGCAGACGCTCGATCCGCGCGAGCCAGGCAGCAGTGCGGGGCCGTGCCTGTCGATCGAACCCGAAAGGTTCGGGATAGAAAAGATAGCCGCAGGCCGCAAAGTCGGCGATGGTCGGGCCGGCGCCGCCAGCCAGCCAGTCGCGCCCGTCGAGCCCCGCCTCGAGGATGCCGAGCGCGGCCTGCACCCGCCCGTGCAAGTAGGAGATGACCTCGCCGTTGCGTTTTTCAGGCGCAAGAAAGTTCATGACCAAGCGCAGCGCACCGGCCTGACCGGAAAGCTTGTGGTTGTCGCACAGGATCCAGCGCATCACCTCGTGCCGCTCGGCCTCGCTTGCTCCGCCAAAGCGGCCCGTCCTTTCGGCAAGGTGCAGCAGGATGGCGCCAGACTGGCTGAGCGTGAGGTCGCCATCGACAAGGACGGGCACCTCTCCCATCACGTTCAGCTTCCGATAGGCAGGGCTCCGCGTCTCGCCGTTGAAGAAGTCGACGAAGCGGGGGGTCCAGCGGCAGCCCGCCAGTTCCATCGTGAGGGCGGCCTTGTAGGCATTCCCGCTTTCGCCAAAGCAGTAGAGGATCATCTCCACGCTCCTTTCCCCGGCGAGGCCGGCCATGTCCCTGGGCGGAAGGATGCAGGACTGCCGGCCCTTCGCCTTTGCCCCTGCAGGAGAGTGGAGCAGAGAAGATGATGCCCGACCCTGCCGGGACCCGGCTGGGGTCGAGCGGTCATGGCATGGGTTTCGGGCATCGGCTTCCGGCCTTCCCTTTCAGAAGTTTGCTGCCGCGAGCGCCATGACCGGCGCGGCACCGCTGCGGATGCGCGCGAGGTGCATCGCGGTCGCGGGCAACTGGCGGGCCATGTAGTAACGTCCGGTCGCGATCTTGCTCTCGAGGAATGACCTGTCTCCGTCCCCGGCCGTGAGCGCCGCAAGCGCCGCGCAGGCCATGCGCGCCCACATGAAGCCCAAGGCGACATGTCCCATCATGTGCAGGAAATCGGTTGATCCGGCCAGCGCGTTGTGCGGGTCCTTGCTGCCTTCCGCCATGAAATACATCGCCGCCGCCTGCAAGTCCTTGGAGGCGGCCTTGAGAGGGTCGAGAAAGTCCGCC
>JBEIDZ010000114.1:0-7811 GCA_040383215.1 Paracoccaceae bacterium
GCCCTGCCGCGCGGCGAGGGCATCCGCATCGCCTGCACCATGGCAGAACCCGGGGGCGCCGACCTGCACTTTGCCCCGCAGCGTGTCGCGCTGGGCGTCGGCGCGGCCCGCGACTGCCCGCCTGCGGAACTCGCCGCGCTTGTCACGGCGACGCTGGCCGCGGCGGGGGTCGCGCCCGCCGCGATCCATTCGGTCAGCACGATCGACCTCAAGGCCGACGAACCCGCGATCCTCGCACTCGCCCGCGATCTTGGCGTGCCGCTGCGGCTCTTTTCCGCCGCCGCGCTCGAGGCCGAGACGCCGCGGCTGGCCAACCCTTCGGACATCGTATTTGCCGAGGTCGGCGCCCATGGCGTGGCCGAGGCCGCAGCCCTTGCCCAGACCGGGCCCGCGGGCGTGCTGTCCTATCCCAAGCGCAAGAGCGCGAATGCCACCTGTGCGCTGGCCCTTGCCCCGGCGCCGCTGACCGGCCTGCGCGGCCGCCCGCGCGGGCGGCTCTCGGTCGTGGGGATCGGCCCAGGCCAGGCCGCCTGGCGCACGCCCGAAGTCTCGCGCCTGATCGCCGAGGCCGAGGAACTGGTGGGCTACGGGCTCTACATCGACCTTCTCGGCCCGCTTGCCGCCGGCAAGCCGCGCGCCGACTTCCCCCTTGGCGGAGAGGAGGACCGCTGCCGCCACGCGCTGGAGCGTGCGGGGGAGGGGCGCAATGTCGCGCTCGTCTGTTCGGGCGATGCGGGCATCTATGCCATGGCCGCGCTGGTCTTCGAGCTGCTCGACCGGCGCGAAAAGGGGGTGAGCGCGGCCGCATCCCGGGTCGAGGTCGTCTGTTCGCCCGGCATCAGCGCGCTGCAGGCGGCGGCGGCACGGGCCGGTGCGCCGCTTGGCCACGATTTCTGCGCGATTTCGCTGTCGGACCTGCTCACCCCGCGGGCGGATATCCTGAGCCGCCTGCGCGCCGCCGCCGCGGGTGATTTCGTCGTCGCGCTCTACAACCCGGTCAGCGCGCGGCGCCGGACGCTTCTGGCCGAGGCGCGCGACATCCTGCTGACCCGCCGCCCGCCCGACACGCCCGTGCTTCTGGCCACCCAGCTTGGCCGGCCGGGCGAAAGGCTCGTCTACCGCCGGCTCGACACGCTCGACCCCGACGAGGCCGACATGCTGACGGTCGTGATCATCGGATCGTCGCAGACCCGGCTGGTCCCGCGCGGCGAGGGGCCGCGCATGTACACGCCGCGGGGTTACGCCGCCAAGGCGTTCGCCGGCGGTCCCCCGCCGGTACCAGAGGAAGGGACAGGGTCATGACCGTCTATTTCATCGGCGCAGGCCCCGGCGACCCCGATCTTCTCACGCTCAAGGGCGCGCGGCTCATCGCGCGCTGCCCGGTCTGCCTTTATGCCGGCTCGCTCGTCCCCGCGGCCGTCATTGCCGGGGCGCCGCCGGGCGCCCGTGTCCTGGACAGCGCGACGATGACGCTGGAGGACACCCATGCCGAAATCGTCGCCGCCCATGCGCGGGGTCAGGACGTGGCGCGCGTGCATTCCGGCGACCCTTCGCTTTATGGTGCCATCGCCGAACAGATCAGACGCCTGCGCGCCGATGCGATCCCCTACGAGATCGTCCCCGGCGTCCCCGCCTATGTCGCCGCGGCCGCCGCACTGGGCCAGGAACTGACCATCCCCGGGGTGGCGCAATCGGTCATCCTGACCCGCATGGCGATGAAATCGACCGCGATGCCCCCGGACGAGACGCTGGAGAATTTCGCCCGCGCAAAGACAACGCTCGCCATCCATCTTGGCATCCGGGCCCTGCGCGAGATCGAGCGCGCGCTTGCCCCCCATTATGGGCCGGACTGCCCGGTTGCCGTGGTCTATCGCGTCGGCTGGCCCGACCAGATGATCCTGCGCGGCACGCTGACCGACATCCACGCCCGGGTGCGCGCGGCCAAGATCACGCGCACCGCGCTGATTCTCGTGGGCCCCGCCCTGGCCCCCGCGCAGGACTTTCCCGACAGCGCGCTTTACGACCCTGACCATCCGCATGTGTTGCGCCCGCGCGTCAGGTCCTGACCAATCCGCGCTGCGGCCGGCCCGAATCGGCCCCTGCCCCGGGCCTGCCTTGATCCTGACGCGATTCGGGGCAGATACAGGGGCCGCAGAGGACGGGTGGTGATCATGTCGGAATACCTTCCCGAAGCGGTCCGAAAGGGACTTGAAGACGCGCGCCTTGCGATGCTGCGCCGGTCGTCCCGGCTGTGCATCCATGACGGTGACCGCATCCACCGCATCCTGCGGCTCTGGGACGGGGGGTTCGCGCTTGATGCCAGGGGCGCGCCGCGCCTGCGCGGGCATGTCGATCTTTATGACGGCGCCCGCCATATCTATACCTGCCTTGTCGTCACCTCGCACGTGGCCGGGGACGAGCAGGTCTATGACTTCAAGTGGAGCACCGCCGTCGCGGACCGCCCCGCCGCCGACTTTGTCCGCGCCGAAGAGCCGCCGAAGGCGCTGATCCCGCGCCTGACCTGAGCGTTACTGCAAGTCCCCGAAGGCCGCCTGCAACCGCGCCACCGCCTCGGCCACCTGCGCGCGGGGCGCGGCGATGTTGACGCGCATCCAGCCCGCCCCGCCCGTGCCGAAGCTTTCGCCGTGGTTCACCGCGATGCGGGCGTCCTTTTCGATCCGCCGCGCGATTTCGGCGGGTTCCATCCCGGTGCCGCGGAAATCCACCCAGGCCAGATAGGTCGCCTCGAGCGGCATCGACCGCACGCCCGGGATGGCGTTCACGCCGGCATCGAACAGCCGCCGGTTGCCGTCGAGATAGGCGGTCACCGCATCGACCCAGGCCGCGCCTTCGGGCGACCAGGCCGCGGTCGCCATGTGCAGCCCGAAACTGTTGGGCGAAATGCCCAGCGCCGCCATCCGCGCGGCAAAGGGCGCGCGCAAAGCGGCATCGGGAATGATGACGTTGCCCACATGCGCGCCCGCGATGTTGAAGGTCTTGGTCGCCGCCGTCATCATCACCAGCCGGTCGGCCACGCCCTCGATCCGCGTCATCGCCGTGTGCCGCTGGCCCGGCATGGTCAGGTCGGCATGAATTTCGTCGGACACAAGGATCAGGTCGTGCCGGCGGGCGAATTCCGCCACGTCCGCAAGCTCGGCCGCTGTCCAGACCCGACCGCCGGGGTTGTGCGGCGAGCAGAGGATCACCATCCGTTCGCTGCCCGTCATCAGCCCGTCCCAGGCGGCAAAGTCCATCTCGTGCCGCCCGTCCCTGACCGCCAGCGGCAGTTCCCGCACCTCGCGCCCCGCCGCCCGGATCACCCGGGCAAAGGCGTGATAGACCGGCGTGAACAGCACGACCGCATCCCCCGGCCGGGTATAGGCATCGACACAAAGGCCGGTGCCGTTGACCAGGCCATGCGTGGTAAAGATCGCCTCGGGCGCGGGGTCCCAGCCGTGCCGCGTCTGCATCCACCAGCGGATCGCGGCGATATAGTCGCGCTCGTCCCCGAAATAGCCGTAGACGCCATGCGCCGCCATCGCCTCGACCGCGCGCTGCACCACCGCCGGCGGGCGGAATTCCATGTCGGCCACCCACATCGCCAGCCCGTCCGCGGGCGAGACGCCGTAATGGGCCTCCATCATGTCCCATTTCACGCAATGCGTGCCGCGCCGGTCGATAGGTCGGTCGAAGTCCATCGGTGGGTCCTTTCCGCGCCGTCCGCGCCGAACCTGCTGCCGCGACGGGGGCAGGCGGCCCCTGCCGCGCCGGGGCCGGCCTCTACTGCGGGATTGCGTAGCGTTCGATCAGCATCCGCGTCGCGACATCCGCACGGTCGCCGACCTGCCAGACGGCGACCATGTAGGTTCCCGGCATGATCCGCGCGGCGATCATCGAATCGAGCGTGTCGTTGCTGTCGTCGTTGAAGGACACCTTGCGCCCGAGGTCATCGAAGAGCGCCAGCGCCGTGTCGCCTTCGGTGTCGGTTGCTGTTTCGATCAGGATCAGGCCCGGCTCTGCCATGTCGAGCGAAAACCACGTCGCGGTGGTCCCGGTGCGGATGTCCCGGTGCAGTCTGCGCTCCAGCGGGCCGAGCGCGGTCACCGGATATGACCCGTCGAGCGGGGGGGCCACCTCGGCCCTGGCAATGCGGGCCAGCCGCGCCGCAACCGCGTCATAGGCCTTGACCGTGACGGTGACGGGCAGGCTGGAATCCGACAGGGCAGACAGGGCGATGCAGTACCGCCCGGACAAGAGCGGGTCGGCCAGGTCGATCAACGCATTCAGCCCGTCGTGATCGTCGTTTTCGGCAATCTGCGCCCCGTATTCGTCGAAAAGCACGATCCGCGGATCGGCCTGTTCGTTGTCGGCGGTGATGGTCAACTGCCGTTCGCCCGCAAGCTGGAAGCTGAGGAAGGGCCGGTCGGCGGGCGCGGCGGTGACAGTCACGCCGGCCGCCAGCATGTCGTCCACCGGACCTTCGGCCATCGGAAAGGCGGCGGCAATGTCGCAGGCCTCGACAAGGCCGGGGTTGTCGGGAGAGACCGGCACCCCCGTGGTCAGCGGTTCGTGCGACAGCAGCCCGACGCGGACGGTGGCGGTCATCGGGGAGCCGTCATAGCTGCGCAGCGAAAGGCAGTAGGTCCCCGGTTCAAGCGCGATTTCCCCGCGTGCAGAGCCGTCGCCGCCCGAATCGTCATCGGACAGGATGATCTCGCCCGCGCCATTGCGCAGGTCGATCACGGGGTCGCCAGCGCCGCGCCCGGCGGCTTCGACCCGGATGTCGGCCAGGGTCGACACCCGGAAGAGCGAGACATGTTCCTGACCTGCCAGCACGAGCGACAGCTGTTCAAGGTGGGCGGGGGCCGTCAGGATGTCCGATGCGGCCTCTGTCCCGCCGATCCACTGCCCGCCGTCACCGGCACCGCCGCAAAGACCCTGCGCGGCCGCCGGCAGGCCGGCCAGCGCCAGCCCGACGGCAAGCATGACATTCCCGATCGCCCGCATCGCCCAGACCTCCTGTTTGTGCCGTCAGGGCGATGCTAACCCCAGGCCGGCGGCAAAGGCCAGCACATTGCCGCGGGGCGCGCGGGGACCGGGGCCGGGGTCGCGCGCAGACAGAAGGGCCGCCCCGCTGCCGGGACGGCCCCCTGGAATTCCGCTGTCCTGCCGGCTCAGCCCTGACGGGCCTTGTAGCGCGGCTGCGTCTTGTTGATCACATAGACGCGGCCCTTGCGGCGCACGATCCGGCAATCCCGGTGGCGCAGCTTGAGCGAGCGGAGCGAGTTGGCAACCTTCATGGCCTTCTCCTCGTGTCGCGGCGCCGTCACATGCGCCCTGGGTTGCGTTTCGGCCCTGCAGCCGGTGAATGGTGGGCGGTACTGGGATCGAACCAGTGGCCACTACGATGTCAACGTAGTGCTCTACCGCTGAGCTAACCGCCCGTCGACACGGTCAGGGCGCGCGGTTGCGCCACGCTGCCGGTCGGGTGGAGGGTCTATATAAAGAGTCTGGCAGGGGATCAAGGGCTTTTGGCGCCGGCCGTTTTCGCGCTATCCTTGGATCGGGACAGATCGGAGGACAGGGGTGGACAGACCGCCATACACGCTGGCGCGACCCGTCGCGCAAAGCACGTCGGCGATCTTTGCCGCGCCGCACAGCGGGCGCGACTACACCCCTTCATTCCTGGCGCGGGCGGGCCTTGACGAAAGGATGATCCGGTCGTCCGAGGATGCCTTTGTCGATCTGCTGTTCGACATGGCGCCCGGATTCGGCGCCCCGTTCCTTGTCGCGCGCGCGCCGCGCGCCTTCGTGGACCTCAACCGCGCGGCCGACGAGCTTGACCCCGCCCTGATCGAAGGCGTCCGCCGCGGCACCCACAGCCCCCGCATCGCCAGCGGCCTGGGCGTGATCCCGCGCGTCGTGGCCAACGGCCGTCCGATCTACCGCGGCAAGCTGAGCCTGGACGAGGCGCAGGCCCGCATCGCGGGCTGGTGGCGGCCCTATCACGACACGCTCCAGTCCCTGGTGGACGACACGCTGGCCCAGTTCGGACAGGCGATCCTGATCGATTGCCATTCGATGCCGCACGAGGCGCTGGAAAGCCTGGGCAGCGGCGCGAACCGCCCCGATGTCGTGCTGGGCGACCGGTTCGGTGCGGCGGCCGCGTCGCATCTGGTGGACCGGATCGAACAGGCCTTCCGCGATGTCGGCCTCAGGGTGGCGCGCAACATGCCCTTTGCCGGGGCCTATGTGACGCAGCATTACGGCCGCCCCTCGCGCCGCTGCCATGCCGTCCAGGTGGAAATAGACCGCGCGCTTTACATGAACGAAAGCCGGATCGAACCTTCGGCCGACTTCCATGCCTTCCGCGCCGTGATCGCCGATATCGTGGGTGCCATCGCCGATATCGGCCGGCCCGAGGAGATCCGCGTCGCCGCGGAATGACCCCGCTGCCTCAGCCGGACTGCCCCAGCAGCGCCGCCGCAGCCATGTGCTCGGCCTGACGCTTCGACCCTGCCGTGGCCTCGGCCCGCGCGCCCGAGGCAAGCCGCACCTCGATGGTGAAGGATGGCGCATGGTCCGGTCCGCTGCGCGCGATCTCGGCATAGACGGGGGGCGGCTCGCCGCGGGCCTGCGCCCATTCCTGCAGCGCCGTCTTGGCGTCGCGCGAATCCTCGTCCACCGCGCCGATCCGTTCGCCCCAGAGCGCGAGCACCCGGGCGCGCGCCGTGTCCCACCCGGCATCGAGATAGATCGCCGCGATCACCGCCTCCATCGCATCGGCCAGCAGCGCCTCCTTGCGCCGCCCGCCCGAGATCATCTCGGACCGCCCGATCCTGAGCGCCGCGCCCAGCCCGATCTGGCGCGCAACCTCGGCGCAGGTCTCGCGCCGCACGAGGCGGTTGTAGCGCGGCGCGATCTGGCCTTCGGTCGCCGCCGCATCGGCACCGAGCAGCGCCTCGGCCATCACGAGGCCCAGCACACGGTCGCCCAGGAATTCCAGCCGCTGGTTGTCGGCCCGCGTGGGCGAAGAGACCGAGCCATGCGTGACGGCGCGGCGCAGGAGTTCGGGATTGGCGAAACGATGGCCGAGCCGGTCGCAGAAGGCGGCAAGCTCGGCCGAGAGCCTCATTCGACGGCCTTGAAGAAGCGGTCCCCCCGCCAGGTCCAGAAGGCCAGCATCGACCGCCCCGCCGAGGAGAACATGATCCGGTCCGCCCGCCCCACGATATCCTCGAAGGGGACAAAGCCCACGCCGCCCATGTTCTGGCGGACGCGGCTGTCGGTCGAATTGTCGCGGTTGTCACCCATGAAGAAGTAATGCCCCGCCGGCACCGTGAAGACGGCGGTATTGTCGAGCGCCTGGTCCCCGACGTTGAGCACATTGTGCCTGACCCCGTTGGGCAGCGTTTCGATCCACTGCTCGGCCATGCAGTCGCCCCCCAGGCCCACGGTCCCGTTCATGCACTGCGGCAACATATCGTGCGGCCCTTGCGGCTCGAATGTCTGCATGAACATATCCGTCTTCTCGACCTCGACCGGAACGTCGTTGATGTAGAGCAGCCCATCACGCATCTGGATGTTCTCATTCGGCAATCCGATCAGCCTTTTTACAAAGAACTCCCGCGATTGAGGATGCAGAAAGACGACAACATCGCCCCGCTCTAAATCTTCGGCAGGCTTGTAGTTCATGATCAGATAATCCCCGATCAAGAGGGTCGGCACCATGTTACCTGAAACTATAAAGAACGGACGCCAAAAGAATGCTGAAATACCGAGGATAAACAGAGAGATGACCGCAAGCCGCC